>NZ_JANNDR010000208.1:0-18266 GCF_031378165.1 Chamaesiphon sp. OTE_75_metabat_556 | reverse complement strand
GATGCTAATGAAATAAACATATCTTCGCCATCGCCACCACGAGGATAGTCACGACAGATTTCTTTGTGAGTTGCCAGATACTCGTCTAACTCAGCTCTGGTCAGATCGTTAAGGAAAGAACAGCTCCCGATCGGGTGAGGAACGGCGGCTCGCAGTAAGCCATCCCGCGTTCGTCCGATCGACTCTGTAGCTTTCCACAACAATTCGGGAGTCAGATAAGAGCTATCGATCGCCAGACCGATCCGGCTCATCAATCCTAAAATCCGATTGCGCTCGCTGACGGAAATATAGCCCCGCTGCTGAGCAATGGTGGCTGAGAACGCCATATCGATATTCACCCCATGACCGTGGAACATCGGCAGCTCCGGCGTTAGTTCCAAGGTCGGACTCCAGGTATGACCGTAAGCAATCACCCGATCGAGATCTAGCTCGTGTAAGTTGGGTACTTCTAGACCGAGCATGGTGTTGATCGCATCATACGTGACTTTGTGCGCGACCTTGCGTAGCTCTGGCGTGCCATTCAAATAGCCGAAGCGGGTTTGCAACAGGTCTTCGCCGTATTTTTCCAATAGCTCAAAAATCCCATTGTTCGCGACAACAGCGATTTTGATCAGCTCTGCCATGCCGTTACGCACCTGGTCTACCGGCAACGTTTTCAAAAATGAGAAATCCAAAATCACCTTCTGCGACGCATGATAAGCACCCAGTCGGTTCTTTAATTTACCGTGGTTGACGGCGACTTTGATGGCCACGCTGGCATCAATCAGCCCAATCAGCGTTGTGGGCACTCGAATATAGTTTGTGCGACGGCGATAAGTGGCACAAGCAAAGCCCGCTACATCTGTGGTTAAGCCACCGCCAACAACTAGAACGGGTTCTTTCCTGAGCAAACCAAAATCTGCAAATGCATCGACAATTCGCTCGACCGACTGTAAGGTCTTATCTGTTTCCTTAATTGAAACAGGAAAGACCGTTAAGTCAATTTGATAATGTTGGAAATAGGTTTGGATCTGCTCGCCATACAAACCATAAACCACTTCATCTATGACCATTAAACAGCGACCGAATTGACTATAGCTCTCGGCAATCTCCGCGTTCTCAATTGCAAAAGCTCCCTCTACATAAAGCAAACTGAAGTCAATTTTTTCGTATCCCTCAACATGAAAAGCTGTCTCTGTAGCCCGAAAAGTTGCTTGAACGTTAGTCATTATATTTTCCTAATGTCTTCAATACGTGCGACTCGATAGCTCCTTATAAAACTTAACAATCTTTCTAATAATTATCAAGCTAGTCAATCCTCTACTCTCGCTGAATCCACGCTAGCAGGGTCGGCTAGTTTACAAAATTGGCTTAATCCAACACCAAACCCCGATGCAATACTCGATCGCCAATCACATTGGAGTGCTCGGCACGATGCATCGTACAGCGGTTGTCCCAGATAACGATGTCATTCGGTTGCCACTGGTGATGGTACAGCCGGTAATGACGAATTGAATGCTGGTAGAGCAACCGCACGATCCGCTGAGCTTGTTCGATCGCCATGCCTGAGATGGCCTGACAGCGTTCCGGTGTCGATAAAAATAAGGCTAATCGACCGGAAAGAGGATGCCGCAGAAACAAGGGATGCCAACTTTGGTTTTCGTGGTGCTCATCTGGTGCTAGATCAGACATGATGTGGAGCACCCGTGCATCAGCAAGCTGCTCTTTCACTGTTGTGGGCAATGTCTCATAGGCACGGTATTGATCCGAAAATAGCGTTGCGCCACCTGATGCAGGGATAGTTACAGCGCGTAATGCGGTGAAGGCAGGCGGTCTAGCAATATAGCTAGTATCGGTATGAAAAACGCTCCGAGGAGGGCGATCTCGTCCAATATTGCTGACCACATTTAGATCGGGTTGATGTGATACTGGTATCTCACCCACTGTAAAAGTCATCGGCCCCAATCGACTCAAGAAAGCTACAAAGTCTGCGTCACTCACTGCTTGCTGCCGGAAGACGAGCAAGCCATTACTCGCAATGACATGCTGTAAAGAAACTAGATCTTTATCATCGATCTCAGTAATTTTAATCTCATTTGCCTCGATTCCAAATGGTGATAGTACCCGAAAATTAATATTTTCTCTACTCATAATTTCTTGCGATATAACTTGTTCGATCTCTCGCTCTAATTATGTAGCAAGAAACTTTTGCAACTCCTCAAAATTCAATTGATCGACCAAATGATTGGCTCTTTTAAAGTCGTGATCAGCGGTATTTTCGTTGGGAAAGGCGATGCAATCTAAACCCGCCGCGATCGCTGATTCTAGTCCGCTTAAATTATCTTCAATCGCAATGCAATCATCTGGTTGCTCACCCAGACTTGCTAGAGCGAAGGTGTAGGCAGCTTTATCTGGCTTTGGGCGATCTACGCTATCGGCATTTAAAATGAGATCGAAATCAGCAACCTGGATACTTGGTTGTAAAGCTGCCATCAGTAGTGAAATATTACCCTGAGCAGTTGTTGTTACGAAAGCAATTTTTAAACCTTTGCTTTTTGCACGCTGGATTGTTTCGACTACGCCGAAACGAGGTTTAACCTGGGATTCAGTTAAGCTGTTTTGAAAAAATTCGGACTTCGAGCGGTGAATTGCCTCCGCATCAACTGTTTGCCCCATCGAATCGGCATAATCGGCAATCCTATTTTGACCACCGCTGTTCTCTAGCATTGTCAGATACTCTGCTCGATGCCAACACCAATTGAGTCCATGAGCCTTAAAAGCTTGATTGAAAGCCTGCCTTTGCAGTTCGGAAGTATCTGAGATCGTACTAATAGAGCCAAAGAGAATAGCTGACATCGGATTCCTCAATTATTTATAATTCCCAAGTACGTATACTTATGCTATCTTGCCTAAGACTTAGCAAAATTACAGCCAAAAATTGTAAGCTTTATTACCATTTTAGATGATATCCTTTCGATCGTTTTTAACTTAACAACAATATCTTAAAATCATTGTAATTTACTTGCCTCTATCAATAGGCGTATTATCGATTGGCCAAATTGAATCATACCACTCAGCAAATGGCTGACCAAATATTTTTTTAGATTTGCGGTTACAGCCTCCACAGGTGCGATCGCGTGTTTAATCGAGATCGCTGCATAAATCAACTTTGATAGACCAATGATAGTTAATATCAATAAAATTGGCTGCTAGATCCCATGCTTTATTATCCCAAGATTCCTGGTAGTCGCAATTGTCCTGATGGTCAATGTATCGCATTTGAAAAATATGACGGTACCAATCTCCATTGGGATTGGGATCGAGATTTTGGTTGGCACGCTTTCGGTACTAGACGAGATGTCTTCAACCTAACGGCAGTTGGGATCGAAGCTTTTCAGCACAAACACCAGCATTTACGCGAATGTATCGAGGTATTTCAGCAGATTTGGGCGATCGAGTTAGAGCGAGTTTTTAATGACAATCCTCAATATCAAGCTGTCCAAGCGATTAAGGTATTTGGTGAATTTTTAGGGACAAATTTTTTTGCTGGCTTACATTGATCGACAGATTCCAAAGAATTTCGGCTATTTGATGTGTTGTTGGATGGCTCTGGTTTTATTAGTCCCAGCCAATTTGTGAATGACTTTCAACATCTGGAAATTGCACGGGTAGTTTATCGTGGCAAGCTGACTGGCAAGTTTACGGAAGATGTTAGATCTGGGAAATACAACGTCGATGAAGGTGTCATCTGTAAAGGTGGGAATGGCGGTGATGATTTGTGGATGGTGAAGATTAAGACAAATGCTTATATGTCTAAACTCAAGCAAGCATTTGCCGATCGCTGGGAAGACTATTGGGAGTAAATTTTCGCGATCGGACGATTAAATTGTAGCTAGTTCGGGTGAGGTGGGTGTAACTATTTTGAGCGATTGAGCGCGATCGATTAGAACGTGAAATTACGGAAATTTTCGTTAAAATATCATTTCAATGAGTCATCACCCTTTCATCGCATCAATAGACTACTCTGTGTAGATATTATTTGCACTAATCTTCAGCAAAATGTTCGTCAAAGAACATTTTGATTTTTAAATGGGGATGCCCTTCATCTGCGATTTTTGGCCGATAGTTATGTCTCAATCTCTGTTCTGAAAATCCTGGCATCAACTGTTAGTTACTAATTACATCGATTACTTCCAATACTGACTTAGGTAATAACTTATCTTTAAACCAAATTACTTCGCAAGGTAAATCTCTAGCATTTAATCCGGCCTTCTCTAGATTCAATCGTTCCGAGATTGCCAAAATTAGATTTGTGCAGCCAGATTTGCGGACTTGCGCAAATTTTTTCTGTAAATATTCTGGTCGCCAATAGCCGACAATTTCTAAGATATAATCGCGGCCATCGGGATGTACCAATCGGAAATCAGGAATCATCACACTACCTGGAATTGGCAATAAGTTAACTTCGCGTTCTAATACCCACTCAGTTTTGAGCTTATCCCAGCGATCGGCAAACCCAGCTTCGAGCATACTATCGTAGGCTTTTCCAGGCGGGTAGTGAGTTTCCAAACCGCATTTATCAGTGAGGCTATAGCGGCCTATTTTGATATTTCCAGTGTAAAAATCTTTAGTTTGGAGAGTTGCACTCAGGCTCCATTTGGTAACGTGCAAAATTGCCGGAATTAACTTGGCGATCGCCAGTCCATAGCGAGTACTGGCTTTAAATAAACTCGTCGGACCATCGACTTTAATTGTAAAACCGTGGTCGGCATCGCCTTCGATATAGGTCATTAATTGAAACAATTTCAGATAGCGAAATAGCAATTTGTATTGTCCGGGGACATTGCGATGAGCATTAATTGTCAGTTCGCTGGCGCGATAAAAGACGCCTTGAACTTGAGAGAGATTGTAGCGATGAATCAGGGCGACTGGATCGGGTGCGGTAAACTCGGTTAAGATCCGATTTTCTGGTAAATCGGCATACAAGCCTTGGGTAATTTGGGCGGGCATGATTTCCGCGCTCAATTCTTGAGAGAGGGTGCTGGCAAGTGTGGCTAAGGTGGTTTTACTATGCTCAACGCTGGGACTGGAAATCGCGGAGAGGGCATAAACGCGCTCGCGTAGTTCGGATGGCTGGAGCGGGCTGACAATCTCAAAGTTACTGAAGGTTTGACTCTTGAGCAGATGGGCAAATCCCCGCTTGACGCGAAAGTCAGGGCTATCGCCTTCTAGTTGCAATAACATCTCATCGAGTTGTCCCTGAGTGCCGCCAGTAACGGACGTGAAGCAGTCGATAATCTCGATCGCCATCTGAATATGATGGGCATCGATTTCGATGCGTTTGGGAACGATCGATTCGCCATTATGTCGATAGATGAGCAGATCGCCAGGAAGCATTTAGTTAGGAGTTGATACCAGAGATGTGTCTACTAATAACTATAGTGCCGTTTACATTGCATAGCTTCGAGCGAGATAGCTACAGCAGTTGCTACGGCTAGAAAATATAGTCAATCTGCTCCCAACTAATTTAAAATCCATACCGCAGGGAGACACTCACGGTATTATCATGATAAACATTTGCTGTCGGGCCGATCGTCCGACGAAAATCAATCTCAGCGGCATTCCATGATAAAGCCAAAATTGAATTGGAGTTAGGATCTAGTCCCCAGCTCAGGCTAGCCCCAATCGGATTGGTGGAAATATTTTGATCGAAGGCACTGACAAATGCGCCAATTTTCAATCTGTCGTTAACTTTCCAACCAACATTAAAGACAGTTTTACTATCGATCGATCCTGGCAATAAATTCCCAAAAAATTGCGTACCCCCGATCGAAATATTACCTAAATTTAAAGCAACCCCAGCATTGACAAAACTTTGGGTAGAGCTAATCGGTACCGATTCGAGCGTAATTGCGCCATCGGCAATATAGTTAGCATTGACTCCAAATACTAAATTATTGCGAGGATTAGAGCCTAACGCGATCGATTGATTGGCATTGGCAAATAGTTGGGTGTAATGTTCGGGATCGGGATTGACATAACCCACCCCGCCGACACTAAAACTCACACCGCGTGGATTGACGATCGAGTAATCGGTACCGACATAAGCTTTAATGTCTGGATTAGTTTGAGCTGATTGCGACCCCACATTGAAAATCGCCCCCGTAAAATACCGCCACAGGGTATTTTCATTCAACCGCGTGCCCGTAAAACTAATCTGGGGATAATAATCTGTCCGTTGACTAATCGTACTGACATCCACCCGATCGACTTTCTGATTGTAAACCGTGACATAGCCTTGGGAGTAAGCATTTTGCAAGCCGACGGAATTAAATCCGAAGTTGTTGAGATTGACACTCACTGGGACGGTACCGCCTTCCCCACCACCGCTAGCCACAATTGTCGGCTCGCCGAGGGTAACATAACGATAATCCTGAGTAACCGATCGCTGCACTACCGGCGATAAACCGATCCACACGGCTTGATGAGTAGCTGCTGGGGGAATGCGCGGATCGCTGCCAAAGCTAGGCGCATAACCAGTACCGCCTTGATACACAGTCAGACTATTCGCCGGAACCCGAATCGAATTGGCTGCCCGATAGAGATTGGGATTGACGACGATTCTGGCACCGGGTAAACCAGGCGCAATTCCTGGCGATTGGATTTCGGGCAATACTTGGGCGAGGGCATTGACGCCGAGATTGACTAATTGATTGTTGTCGCCATGGATGTAATTGAGCGATCGAATCGTCCGCCCCAAGCTCGATTCCCGCCCATTGGTGGCAAAATTCTGCGTCAGCCGCGCATTATAAATTGCCGCGCCAGTACCGAATTTTACTTGTCGCGAGCCTGTCAGCACTGGCGATTCGGACGAACTCACCACGCCAACCGCTGGCAGATATAAATCGATCCCATACTCATCACCATTCGCCCCACCCTGAAAGCCTGGTTGTTGGATCTCAGCTACCGATGCCGGTGAAATTACATCGGCAAATTGGGAGGTGATTCTCACCCCCGTCGGCTGCAATTTCTGCGGATCGATCACGCTGTTATCGATTTTAATCCCAGGTAAAAAGGTACAAGTTTGCCCCGAACCATCGAGGCAATCGCCCATCACACTAATTTGCTCGCGAAAGCCCAGTAAGGTTTGCGGCTGAGCGACGGCGATCGAAATATCCTGATTTTGAATGATACTGCGTGCGCCCGCAACTTCTAATTGGCTCTTGACTCGGACAACGCGATCGCTAGTCACACTCTGAACGTTGCTGGCTCCCAGCATCTTGTAGGCATCAAAACTAAAATCGCTATTCCGAAAACTCCCGAATTCTTCGCCAGTGGTGATTACTGCTGTACTTAAGTGCGATACCTTATTCCCGTTGAGAATAAATTGGGTGGAAAATGGATCGACGACTTTGGGATCTAGTACTTGGGGCGGGATCAGATAACGCGGATCTTTAGTCGGGGCTGGCGTGGGGACGACACTCGGTACATTTGGAACATTCGGGGCATTCGGGGCATTCGTTGGTTTGATAGCGGGAGTATTATTTGGTGCCTGAATGACTGCCGGAGCGAGAATAGAATTAATCGGGATCGGTTGGGAGAGTGGTAATAAAGTTGGCAGCACCACCCCAGGTACGATCAATGAGGGGAGGGGAATCGTCGTCGATTGGGCGACTTGGGGATTAGTTACTGCCCCATCGGTAGCTGTCGGGACAGTCAGATCGTCGCTATAGAACCAATTGTCCAGGGTTAAATAACCACCGACGGTTGTTGAATCGATCGGTTGGGTTTGTGCCTGAGCACTGGCACCCAGCACCAGATACCAACTGACGAGCGCGATCCCATAATCGGCTAGTTTCGATTTGGTTTTAAAATAGGTCGATAGCTGTGAATACACGATCGAATTCGCTCCAGCAATTAATCGATTCGGAAAAAAAATACCCATCCCAGTCCGCTCGGTTGATGTAGCGCACATCAACCGCAACTAGAGATGGATACATTTATGTAAGTACGAGTCGAATTTAGCTCTGGTACGCTCCAGAGCTAAATCGAGGTACCCTAATTGACGATCGCGGGAATAAAGCTCAAGCCAGCCGAAGAGCCAGTGTAGTTGTAGTTCGTGCCCGATTTGTTGTTGGCATTAGCACCAGAGTTGTTGCTATTGGAGCCATAGGCCGAATTATACTGGTTACTAGCACTTTGGTTATTGGTGCTATTACTAGTGCCAGTGGAATTGGATTTAGCGGTATTACTACCAGTGTTGCTGCTGGTGCTGTAACTGCCGCTCTTTTCACCTGCACTGGTATTTTGAGTATTCGTAGTGCCGCCGTTGCTGTTGTTACTAGCCACGGTACTGCTCGTACCCGTACCATTTGTACCATTATTGGTATTACCGGCAGAGTTGCTAGTAGAGTCACCACTATAGGCATTCGAGTTATTATTGGTACCACTACTTTGGTTGGCACTCGTGCTGTCATACTGGTTGTACTGGCTGTAAGCACTAGTGTAGTTGCTATTGCTCACGTCGCTGTAAGTCGCATAGGAGAACGTTACTGGCGCGCTATAACCATTGGCATTCGCTGTCGTCCCAGAATATTGGCTAGCAGAATTAGCGGTAGCACTAGTTTCGCCAGTCGCGACAGCCGCCGAGAGTTCTTGCACGCCCGTACCACCACCAGAAGCAGTCGAGCCAGGGGTGATGGAGAAGTTACCGTTAGTGGAAGAACTATTATTGAATTTGATCGATACCGCAGCAGCCGTCGAACCTGTCGAGACGACTGGATCAGCTTGCGCGGCGATCGGGCAGAACATTGCCGCCGCAGCTACAACGGTAGTGATTTGAGATGAGAATTTCATACGCTCTACTCTTCCTTCTTTAAAGTAAATAATGTAGAATCTTGGCAACAAGTTTTGTAAAATCTGGCTCGCTAACAAACACGTTCAGACACATGATGGCTGTGGAGTGCAAACTCTGAGCCATTTGCTAGAGCGAAAGTTGGCGGGTCTCTTAATTTGGGCGATCAAGTTTGCCCAGGTAAAACTCACTATAAGTTCTACTTTGACAGATCGCATTCGATCGATTTAATTAAACTATCGAACGCGATCTACCACCTCGCCTGAGATCTTTAAGTTAGATCGAGAAGTCGCTCTAGCGCACGTACAAATTCACAATTATTTTTTCACCTACTGGTAAAAATAGTGATTTTCTGAAAGTCATTCATTAGGGATTTCACTACATTCATTGTATGACACGGGCGATCATTTGACAATAGAAATGCGAATATTTACGCATTAAAGCTGAAAGACATCCAGCTTATCTACAGCCCAGATTTGGATATTTGCGCTCAAAAATCTAACTAGATCTACTGCTTTTAGGATATGCAATGAGATGGTATCTGACCTCTAGTCGATCTGGATTCGCACGGAACTGCGGTCATCGGCACGGCAGATTTTTGGTATCTAATTATACGCTTGCCGTCGATCTGGATTGGGCTGAGATCGGGTCGATCTGTTGAACAGCAACAATCGCACCAGGATATCGGCAATAAGTACCAAAATAGTCTTGACAGTGTCACCTATTGTATCGAAATTGCATGAGGTGGGAACAATCTGCCCAGTTATGCTGTCCCGGCTCAAACATTAATTAACGGAGATTTAATAATTCTAATTACTCACCAAGATTGAATTGTGGTAATAGCCGAAAAGATCGAGTCTGTCTGGATGTTCTGATGATGAACGCAAATAGAGAAAATAGGCAAGATCGGGTGTTTTCTCAGTGCTAACAGAACTAATAATCACTACCTAGCTACTTTCAATAGCGATCGCTACTCGATCCCTACATCACAAATAGCTCTTCAGCATTACCAGCAAAAGTCGATCGACTGTCAACTTACCGCAAGCTCACGTGTGTTTTGATAAACTAGAACTACTAGATCGCTAGGCTCTGGAATGAATCAAAAGTTTCAAAATCGGGCTGACGCCGGACGACAGCTAGCTTCAAAATTAGCCTCATATCATGCCGCCGCCTGTCCTCAAGCGATCGTCTTGGGATTGCCGCGCGGTGGCGTAATTGTCGCCGCACCGATCGCCCAGACACTCCAAGTCCCGCTCGATCTGTGTCTGGTACATAAATTGGGCGTCCCTGGTAACGCCGAATTTGCGATGGGATCGATCGATCTCCAGGGGCGACGCTATTTGAACGAGCAGACTGTCGCTGACTTACGGATCTCACCAGCCCAGATCGATCGAGTTGCCGAAATTGAACTGCGGGAACTGCACCGCCGCGATCGCGCCTATCGTGGCGATCGTCCCGCGCTGGATTTAGGCGATCGAGTCGTCATCTTAGTCGATGACGGCTTGGCAACCGGAGCCACGATGACAGCGGCAATTGCCGTCGTCCGCAGCCACAGCCCCGCTCAGATTGTCGTAGCTGTACCAGTCGCCTTTGATGGCACCATCGAGGAACTGCGCCCGACTGTCGATAAGATCGTCTGTCTGATGATGCCGACACCCTTCGATGCGATCGGCTCATGGTACGAAAACTTTGCCCAAACTACCGATGAGGAAGTTTGGGTAGCGTTGAATTAGGAGTTGGGAGTTGCGACTGAAATCACGCGGAGAGTGGAGGAGCATGTGTTTCAGTCAAGACAGGGAGTTGGGAGTTGGGAGTTGGGAGAGAAGAGGACACTTGCGTCCAAACTCTCTATTCACTATTCACTATCCACTATCCCCTATCCACTATTCACTATTCACTATCCCCTACCCTCGGATAATAGTACTCCAAACAAGCCCGCAACATCCGCGCATCGAAGATGATTGGCAAAAAGTGAATGCTATTGACTTCTTTGAAATAGAACAAAATCGGCACGGGTTGCCAAAAAATTTGCCAATTCTCCCATTCGCTATAAGGGAAGGTGCGAATGACGGTATTGCTGCGGTAGACATTGAGCGCAGTGGTGGTAAATTCTAATTTGATGATGGTGGTTTGGATGGCGAGAAACAAGCCAAAAATCCCGATCGCGACACCCACCCATAGTTGCAATGCGGCAACAGGGATGGCGGCAGCAATCAGGACGATCGGAATCGTGTAATTGGGTGCGAGTTCGACACTAGCAGGTAACTGAATTGGTGTGGGTGAAGTTGTCATCGGCTGTTGCAGTAGTAGTTAGATCGATCTTACCGTTCCCAACCCGCTAGCTGTTGAGAAACGTTAACATAAGTAAAGAATTATTTAACAATCCCAGCGATCGATCGAGGTTATTCAGTGTGAGACAGGCGAGAAATCAGGGACTCTGGGTGGCACTGTCACTAATTGGCATCTGGGCAACGAGCACAGCTATCCTATTCAGTCTAGACTTGACAAATTTACCAAATTGGGTAAAGTTTTTGGGATTTGCTTGGCAGATGTTTTTGTATGTGGGGCTATTTGTCACGGCACATGATGGGATGCATGGATCGATCGCCCCTGGAAACCCCAAATTAAACGATGCGATCGGTAGTTTTGTGCTGTTTGTCTATGCAATGTTTCCGTTTGGGAAAATGCGTCAGATGCACCAACTCCATCACGACATCCCCGCCCACATCGGCGATCCAGACTACCACAATGGCAAACATCGGAATTTTTTTGCTTGGTATTTCAACTTCATGCAAAACTACTGGAGTTGGCTGCGGCTGGGATTATTAATTGGCACATTTCACCTCGTGCATCAGGTGTTGCACGTTCCTGAAATTAATCTTTCTTGGTTTTGGGTGTTTCCCTCGGTGATGAGTTCGTTCCAACTATTTTTATTTGGGACATTCCTGCCACATCGCGAACCTATCGGTGGCTATGTCAATGACTGCCGCGCCACCAGCACGCCCTTTTCCGAGTTTTGGTCGTTGATCAGTTGCTATCACTTTGGCTACCATGAGGAGCATCATCAGTTACCGCATTTGGGCTGGTGGCAGTTACCAGTAGCCAGAAGACAAGGGCAGGCTAATCGCGGATGACAGATCGATCAAAACTAAGATCTGTTAAAACTGTTAAAAGATATCCCCCGACTGCTTCAACTGTTGAAGTCTCACTGCGGCATCGGCATAGTCTTGTTCTTGTCCGGCTTTTTTAGCTAATTCGATCGTCTTTTGAAAGTCGGCTTTGGCTTGAGCTTTGTGGTTTAGCTCTTGATGGAGGATACCGCGCTGATAGTGTTGATAAAAACTAGTGGGATCTAGGACAATGGCTCGATCGTAGTCGGCGATCGCTTGTTCGCGTTTGCCCTCGCTGCCATACCAATCGGCACGAGACATATATGCATAGGAACTGCGGTTGTCGAGCTTGATGGCGGTATTAAAATCGGTTAATGCCTGAGCTTTATTGCCCAGCTCGATCGAGACATTGCCGCGCGCAATTAGAGCGAGGATATTATTGCTCTGTAAATCGAGTGACTTATTCAAATCAGTGAGGGCTTGGTTCTTATTGCCCAGATCCTTTTCCACGCTCGCCCGCTGGTAGTAGGTTTCCGCGTCATTGGGCTGGAGTTTGAGGGCTTGGGCAAAGTCAGCTAACGCGCCTTGTTTATCTTTGAGTTTATCCTTGACTTGACCGCGTTCGCGGTAGCTTTCGGCGGTGGGTTGGAGCGCGATCGCTTGGTTGAAATCTGCGAGTGCATCTTTGAAGTTATCGGCAGTACTGCGAGTTTTGCCACGTTCGAGATAGGCGTAAGCATTTTCTGAACGATCGCCCAAATCTTTACTGACATCTCCAGTCGGCGATTTTTCGGGCAGACTTGCCAAGATGATCATACTCAAGATAAACAGCCCTAAACTGCCGCCGAATATCCATTTAATCGTGTGCCAGATCGATCGCTCCTGCGGCTGTTCGGGGGCTGCTGCTGTGCCGACAGGCGACCTTACATGAGGCTGTGCTGTGGGGGTATATTGGACTTGGGTTTTTTGCTGGTGCAGATTTCGCCCAGTCAGATCGGCGAGCACATCACTGGCTGATTGATAACGTTGCTTGTGGTCGATCTGCATCAATTTATCCAACACCGCACCGAGATTGTCACTAACAGGATGTTCGACATAATTGCGCCAGTGTTCTGCCCAATTGTGAGCGTGGGCGGGGGATGTCTCCTCCATCGCGATCGCCAAAATCTGATGCGGGCTAATCCCACTCATCAGAAAAAAAGCGGTCACGCCCAGGCTATATAAGTCGCTAGATGGGTAAGCTTTCCCGCCCCAGAATTGCTCTAATGGCGAATAGCCGAGGGAGCCAATACTGGTGCCAGTCGAGGGATTGGCCTCCAGTTGCTTGGAGATGCCAAAATCAATCAGGACGAGCTTTTGGTCGGATTTGCGCCGCATAATATTGTACGGCTTGAGATCCCGATGGATGACCCCCTGCTGATGGACAACCTGCAAAATCCCTAATAAATCTTGGAGAAAGTCCCGAATCCGGGCTTCATCAAACACCCCGCGCCGCTCTAATTCTTCGGCGAGATTCTCCCCCGCGACGTATTGCTGTACGAAATATAAATAGCTCCGCTCTGTAAAAAATGCCAGTAGCGTGGGAATTTGGGGATGTTCGCCCAATCGTTGCAATTGCTTGGCTTCATCCTGGAAGCGGGTTTTTTCGGTGTCGCTGTCGTTACCAGAGTAAGGAGCAAACTGTTTGATGACACATTGCTCACCAAATTTTTTGATGTCTTCCGCTAGATACGTTTTGCCAAATCCACCCCGCCCGATCGCTTTGAGCGGTCGATACCGATTTTCCAACACCAGCAAGTCAATGCCACACTCAGGACAAGACTTTAGATCTGGTGCGCAGGCCGGATTATTGCAGCTAGGATTGAGACAACAAATCATGAATTTGCACAGCTTACGACTGAAATATCTGGGCGAGAATTGCCGTTACTGCAAATCCTAACATCAGAATGTAGTAGTTAATGTGAGTATTTTAGCCGATCGAGAGAGCGGGTCGTAGGGGCAGGTTTATGCTAGAGTTTGCGCTAGTTAACAGTAGCAATCGAACAAACCTGCCCGCCCCCACTAGTATGTATAATTCGCTTGATTTTGAATATGTCCTAACGCTGCGATTTAACACAAAATAGCCCCGCCCTGGGAAAGGACGGGGCATCAGATCGCTCGATTTCTAACTTAACGACGCATATCCATGACGATGCGGAGGACGTACCAGAAGAGCAAAGCTACTGAAGAAAACAGCGATAGGGACGCGGCTACATACTGGTCTTTGCTAAAGTGGTTCATAATTTGGGACGTATCGTAGAGAATTGCCGCCATCGCAAATCCCACCATCAGCACTGAGAAAAATAACCCCAGTTGAAATCCGAAGATTGCGCTACAGATAATCAATCCCAATGCTACGAAACCGCCAATTTTGAGCGCGCCACCCAGGAAGGAAAAATCCTTGCCTGTAGTTAGGGCAACTGCGGTCAAACCCACAAACATCAAAGATGTGAGAATTCCCGCAGTCGGAATCACTGTCGGATCGGAATAGCGGCTAGCAATATAGATTAACGGTGCAAATAACAGAGCCTCGGCGACTACATAGATCCCCAATCCTAAATATTGCAGCGAGACGGAATCAGCCCTAGCCGCCAATCCCCGCGAGAACCACCCCAGTAGTGAAAATCCCGCCAATACCGCTAGCCAGGTAAAACCGCTACTCACGAATTGGGCTAGTCTTTCGGCAATACCCGACTGGACTAGCAGTGTCTCGATCCCGATAAACGCTGCAACAGCAACAGCTAGATGCCCATAAGTCTTTCTAATAAATTCAGCCCGTTCTTGAGGCTGTGCTTGGGCTACAACGTACATAGATTAAACCTCTAAAACGATCGGTGATTGTGGTCGTTGCTGGATGAATGAATCGCTATTAAATAGATTCAAATCCAGCTATTCATAATCCAGAAATTTGCCAAAGATCGCCTTCGATCTTCTAATTAGATCTTAGCTAATTTCGATCGACTCAGACAGGATTCGTATCGATTCTATACTTGCCAGAAATTAGGCTAGTTTGAGTCTTGTGATAGTGGGTAAGATCGATCGGTTAAAGTAGGGATTGCCGTATGCCAGATCGATGCCACCGAGAGGGAATCGATCTACCAAGTAGGGACGATCGCGCCGAGCTAGGTGATGGCGATATTACCGAGCTGGCAGGCACTTGCCCAAACATTCGGAAATTGCAGATCGTCACTGCTGTGGGTAATTTTACGGACAGCCCTCGATGCCGATCTCGATGAAAGGATGACTACCAAATCCTTGCAGTTTGATGATAAATCTCGATCGACTGCCAGCAGCGCATGGCTGAGTAATTGTACGGAGATCGATCTCCCAACCCCCGATCTATCGCTATCTAGATGCGATCTCAAAGTTCAGTATTCATGATGATGTCAAACCTAGCTGCGCACGCGCATAATTGGAATAGGTAAAAGTCAGTATTTACCAAAAATCTAAAGTTGAGTATCCGAGTAATATAGAGGTCGCATGATGTTGGTTGCGCCAGTGAATGCCCAACCATCGATTTGGCTTCAGCCAACACTTCCGAATGAACTGAAGCCTGTCCCTCGCGAATCCCGTTATCTCTAGAGGCAGAAAATCGATCGGCGATTGCTGTCGTTCGCGAAGCGTGGGCTTTGCCCAATCGTGCGTAAATGCTAAGATTAGTACTTGTAGATCCTAAATTTAATTAGCACCAAATCATCATGAAGTTAAGTTTGCGGCGGATGGTGATGGGCTGGATCTTGCCAGTATTGCTGGTACTTGTGTCGTTAGGCATGTCGAGTATTTATCCATCAGCGGCACTTGCTGACGATTTTACCAAAGCCACGCTAGAAAATGCCGATTTTACTGGCAAAGATTTAACTAGCTACGAGTTTACCCAAACTACCGCGCGCAATGGCAAATTTGCGAATGCCAATCTCACTGGTGTCAGCTTGATTGGTGGCAATTTTGACTCAGCCGATATGTCGGGAGCGAATCTCACCAATTCGCTGCTAGATACCGCCAGACTCACCCATGTCAATCTTACTAATGCGATTTTAGTCGGTGCTTTTACTTCGGTAACTAATTTCGATGGTGCCATTATCGATGGTGCCGATTTTACAGATGTGCTGCTCCGCAAAGATATCCAAATGAAGTTGTGCAAGGTAGCTAAAGGCACCAATCCAACGACAGGTAGAGCTACTAGAGATTCGCTGGAATGTCCTTAATTTAATCGATCGATTCGGATTAGTTTCCGGATGAGTGCGAGCATTCACTGTAAAAACAGATAGAGCGCGCTCATCCCGACTAATAGACATGCTGCCAAAACATTTATCGATCGTCAAAATAACCACTGTTGTATGTGCGATCTTAGCTACTACTCTTCAGATCGCTAATGCATCTCCAAGTTCGGTAGCATCGATCAATCTCGACAAATTAACAGTTAAACCTAAAAAAGAAACCAGCACTAATATCGATCGACAGTCCGAGATAGCAAGTATTCATCATACTCTAACTCAACTTAATCGGGGTCAGAATGAATGTAATGTTAATCTGATGTCAAAATATAAGTTGTGGTCTCACGAAAGACATCGTCAAGAGTTTGAATATTGGTGTAATCAAGTCCGGCTAGGAAATGCCATCATTAACTGTAAAGTTAAAAGCATAGAATTAACTTATTTGTCTGATAATAAAGCCAGAGTACGTATTGATGATATCAGAACCTACAAGTTTGGATCTATGCAACAAATAGAAATCGACAATAGATCGTACCTTTTAGAATTATATAAAGTCAACGGTCGCTGGGTAACATATAGTAGTCCTGTTTGATTCTTAAGAATCAGAGCTGTAGTTTATTTCGTCAATTATAAAAAAGATATCAGATCATCAATAGTCACATTCCGCTGTTTTTCTAGTTCCTGGAGACGCTGCTGGGTCGTGATAAACGATTGATAGTATTCAACCTTTTTAGCTAAATCTTCAGGATCTTTGCTTTGTAATTTATTGAGATAAAATTTACGTTTTTGTTCGCAGGCAAATTTTTCCAAACAGGCGATCGCGGCTCTGAGTACCAATGGCGATCGCTGAATTTCTTCGGCAGTATGCTCGTCTAAGTTAAATAAATGCTCGACTCGCGCCGCTTGCACGCGATCTTCGACGATCGAATCTTGCAATTTGGCAATCAACCTTTCGTCTAAATAATCGATCTCCTCCGGCTGAGAATCTTTATAGCCAGATGAAGATCGATCGATAATCTGCTCCCACAAAAAGCGATGATGAGCGAGCGTAAAAGTCAAATCTGCTGAATCTAGCGCATCGATAATTGTCAAGCGGTGGAGGGGATAATGCAGGTAAATCCGCAGCAATAAACTCTCTGCTTTTTCGATTAATGTTTGACTAGGAGAAATACTAATCTGTTGATCGAGTGGCTTTATCCCCTTAATTGAAGTCTGTAAATTTTCAATTAATAATGGTACCATTCTCGAATCATCCGCACTTAATAAGCCTGCCGATTTTTTGAGGTAGTGGGTGCGGGTAGTAACATCAGTAATGTTTTGCAGTAGTTTAACAATCTTTTTGGTAGCAGATTGATTTTGTTCTGCTTGGGTGAGATCTTGCCCTTCTACTGCTTTATCGATCTGCCAATCCAACCACAACGGCGCACGATCGAGTAAATCTAAATAATCTTGCTGACTGTGGCTTTTTAAAAACTCATCGGCATCTTTTCCCGTCGGTAAATTGAGGATGCGTAATTGCAATTGTCCCTGATAAGCCAAATCGGTAACTTCCCCAATCGCCCGCTCGGCAGCAATATTACCCGCTTTATCCGCATCAAAATTGAGAATGATTTGTTTGGATTCGGTAAACTTAGCTAACTGCTTGACTTGAGCCAAACTCAACGCCGTACCGAGGGCAGCAACCGCACTATCGATGCCCGCTGCATGGAGCGCAATGACATCAAAATAACCTTCAACGACTACCGCTCGATCGGTTTTACTAATCGCATCCTTTGCTCGATCGAGTCCATATAAAGTGTTACCTTTATCGAATAATTCTGTCTCTGGCGAGTTGAGATATTTGGGCTGTTCGTCGCTCAAAGTCCGCCCACCAAAACCAATAACTCGCCCTCGTAAATCGAGAATCGGAATCATCAATCGATCTCGAAATCTGTCATAGTAACTATTGCCATCCTTACGTGCGATCGCTAGTCCAGCCGCTACAATCGATTGCGGTGGAAAGTTCTTTTGCTCGATCAAATAATTAGCTAAAGTTTCCCAACCAGCCGGAGCATAACCGAGTTGAAAACC
>NZ_JANNDR010000202.1:0-5224 GCF_031378165.1 Chamaesiphon sp. OTE_75_metabat_556 | reverse complement strand
TAAAATCGAGATCCGCTAACAATGCGGTGGGATTTCTCTTAGCAGATTGGTTTGAAGAAACCCAACAATTCTAAGTATTTACTAGCTCACCAATGCCAACCCGCGTCGATATAATTCCTGTGCGTACTCAGTCCAAGTACCTTGTCCCCAGTAGCGAAAACAACTGGTTTGCACCAATAAGTTGTAGAGCAAAGCAGCTTGATAATCCGATCGAGTCGTAACTGTCGGATCGGCGGCTACTAACGCATCAAACTTTTGGTGGAATAGCGCGCTCAGTTGATACATCGGTGCCAGGACATTATCATAGCCCTGTACCCAACTCAGATTATCCGTCCAGGAAGCACCATCCATGTGAAATTTGTGGTCAGTTTTTTTCAGTGCTTTGATCGCGTTTTCTACTGATTTTGTGTCGGAGTGTTCGGGATCGACTAACTGCCAAATTTTATGTTGTTGGACACCCTGACAAACTGGATAATCTGCTTCCGTAATCCCGATGCTTGCTAATAATTCTAAATATTCCGTGCCGTTACAGCCAACAACGCCACTATTTTGACCTTTGATTTCGTGCCAAGGGCGGGGGAAATCGCGGGGGAATTCATTCATCATGACGCCGCCATTTTCACCATCGGCAATTTGGGTGACTAAACAAGGAATCGATTTACCTGCTAATTGCTGTTTGCCGCGACTTTTGGCTTCATAATAGGGCTGCATTTGGGCGACTAATTTTGTGTCCGATCCTTGAGTTTTAATTAATGCTGTAATGCTAATCGTTTCGCCTTGAGAATTGCGTGCGACTAAACGATTAGGCAGGTATTTATTATCTTGAGATAGACTTGCACCATCAAGCTGCTCGACGGAATGTTCCTGCACCATCAACCAGCGATAACCGCATTCTTTGAGTGCCTTGATATAGGCATACAAGACATCGGGATGATTGGGGAGATGCATTTCTGGGGGTGAGAAGCCTTTGACGCGTTGGAGGGCTTCAATCCCAAACATAGAGGCAAAATGATGCTGCCAAGCCTGGATTTGTAATTTGATGTCGGGAGTCGGGGTGGAAGGCACCACAGCATGGCTCCACATCGTCCCCAGCCACTCGACATGGGGTTGATACTGGCGATCGCCAGTAATCTTTTTGAGGTGGTCGATGACGTCATTGCGCCCCATCTGCTGCAATCCCCACAACAGGTTTCCCGAATAGTCCAACATGATCCGGGGGTTGCAACCTTGAGCGACTAAATCGGGGATAAATTCACCCATCCGGGCATAACACCAGGCAAACACGTTCGCATTATGATTATCGCCTTCACCTTGATGCTCGAACATATATTGCAGATGTCCGATGAGTTCGCCCTGCGCGCCAGCCGGAATCGTCGGTTGATGCATGTGGAGCGCGCACGCAAATCCCGCTGTCATCTCGGCTAAGTGCAGATTGCTAGTGGGGAGAAAGACTAGTTCGGGATGGTTGACCGCAGCATTTATTTCAGCTTCTCGGCCACAGATGCTGGGCAGTTCGGAGCCAATCTGGGCTAACTCGGCGGTGGAAGATGGAGTAGAAATCATGATTAGCTCCTCATTATGACGATCGCCATCAGAATACCAAACTCTATTCACGCTCATCCCAGCATCAGTCGGAAACTTAACTTTGGCGATCGAGTCCTAAACATGGAGCATGGAGCGGGTTCGATCGAGAAATACAGATCGCACTTTACACCAGCGATCTCGGTGCGTTACGCTACGCGGTAGCACCTTCGGACTGATTTACGCTCGATTTACGCCACTACATGTGAATACTGACCTATCCCCTAGTCTCCCAAAATATCAATTAGTTGCTGGCAATGCGACGGATCTGGCCACGCTGTTGAAATTCCTTCAGCGTACTTATCAGGAACTATATCCACATCAACAAGATTATCAACATCTGCACGCGACAGTAGATCGCTATTTCAGTGCCAATACGCCGTTATGGTTTGTGACAATACCGGATGGAAATCGAGCCAAGAAGATTGCCTGTCTGTGGCTGGGGATTGCGATCGATCAAGCGACGGGCATTCGTCATCCGAATATTTTTCTGGTCTATGTCGAGCCAAATCATCGGCGTCAAGGTATCGGTCGAGCGTTGATGGAACATGCCCAAGTTTGGGCAAAAGCTCAAGGCTACACCCAAATCGGCTTACAAGTATTTATCACCAACCAACCCGCGATCGATTTATACCAGCAATTAGGTTATGAGTCTCGATCAATTTCGATGATGCGAGATCTGTAGAGTTCGGAGTGGGCAGTTCGGAGTTCGGAGTCGGGAGTTAAATCCAATCTAAATTTTAGGTTGAAATACTATTCACTAAATCCCATCTGGAATTGTTAACATAAGTAATGTAGTCGAGATTGTTCATACTAATCACTAATAAGGACTTAGATCAAGATGAAAGGAGTGGTTGTCGAAGTTAGAACCCAGCTATTGATGCTCATGACCCTCGTGGGATTAATGTGGGGACTAGAAATTCTCGATACATTCGTATTTCGCCACGGACTCGACACCCTCGGAATTTTGCCCCGTCAGCCACTCGGTTTGCGCGGTATTCTATTTTCACCATTCTTACATGCCAACTTTGCGCACTTGATGGCAAATACAGTGCCCTTTATCGTCCTAGGTTGGCTGATTATGGCTCAAAGTATCGCGAACTTTGTCGTCGTTTCCGCGATTTGTACGCTCGTGGGTGGACTGGGGACTTGGCTATTTGGTGCGAGTGGCTTACATATTGGTGCTAGCGGCATAATTTTTGGTTATCTGGGTTTTCTGCTCGCGCGCTATTTTTTCGATCGCCGACTGAGTTCTGGTCTGGTAGCTTTAGTTGTCGGTAGCACCTATGGTAGCGTGTTGTGGGGGGTTTTACCTTCTGTACCAGGGATTTCGTGGGAAGGACACCTGTTTGGGTTCTTAAGTGGTATTCTCGCAGCTAGATTTGTCAGCGATCGCTAACCCATACTTAAAGGAGTTAAATCCGCTAATTGCGATCCTCCAGCCGCAGCCTAAATGTCTAAAGCCTTATCCCTACAGCCTAATTTACGATCGATTCAGTGATAAGTCGTCGATCTAGCTACTAAATCTCATACAAAAGTCCGATTTAATTCGCTGTCAATTCATCGAGAATAAGTGGAAGTCAAAAGATATACCTGACTCGACTAACATTATTCGCATCACCACTAAGTCTTTTGTATGCATTCTCTAGAACCAGAAGAAGAGGATTTTTTAATTTGCCCATCTTTTGAGTGGGACGATCTCTATCCTGAAGAAACTTTCGGCGACAGGTTACGACTTTTTTACAGTCAATTTAATAGCAGTACCCGCGCCTTGCTAGACGATGCACTATTTCGAGAAGTCGAATCTCAATCGATCGTTACTAGCTTGGAAATTCTGTGTGCGAATCAGATTATTCACAAACGACTAATCCAAAAACATCTAAAAATCCGCAACGAAATTCGCTGGATTTGGCCGGAGACTGTGAAACAGTTTGAGATTGGTGTTCGCGATCCCGATTGGTGCGGGCAAGTATTTAAGCTGCCTTAATTGAGATGCGCTGGTGACTGGTTGCGCTCACTCCCCAATTTGCTCGCAGACTAATCCGTGCTGGAGATTCGGATATCTACCCGATCGAGAGTTGCCCTGCCGCCTAAAATAGGATTAAGGACAACGCTCGAATAATAGGCTATGGATAATAACAACTGGCTACAACAGATTTTGATGTTCGGGATTGGTACGACTTCCTTAGTCGCCGATCGCGTCCGCGAGGTCAGCGAACAGTGGGTCAAAGACGGTAAGATCGACTCCGACCAAGCTAAATCATTTGTCGATGACCTGATGGGGCAAATGAAGCTCGATCCGGCAAACTTTGAAGCGCAGCTTCAGCGGACGATCCGCAATACAATGCAGGATTTGGGCGTACCCCGTCAAAATGAAATGGACGAACTGCGCGGACGCATCGACAGGCTCGAACGCCAAATCCGAGAACTGGAAAACAAATTGTGGAAATAACCAATCGAACCTAAATATTTCGAGATTTGAATCAATCGCGGTAAAAATCGTTGCCACGGGCTGCTGATGATTATAATCAGATCGTGGTTCAAATCAATTTGAGTATGAAGGAAATTTTAGTCAGTTTAGGATTGATGCTCGGATGCGGTATCCTAATTCTAGTCTTTCAGTTTGTTGTGGGAACGCCAACTGCCACTGCTGAAGCGATCACCGCTACCAATCTCGTTGCCACGATCGATCCACCGACCTCTACTCCCGCTAACTTAATTGCCATGGATAACAACGAAAATCAAGTGACAACTGCTTCGGGACTAAAGTATGTGGAAATTGCCGAAGGCACTGGGGAAAGCCCTGCCAAAGGTCAAACGGTATCGGTTCACTACACTGGTACGCTAGAGAACGGCAAGAAATTTGACAGCTCTCGCGATCGCAACCAAGCATTTGAATTTCAAATCGGTGAAGGTCAAGTCATCAAAGGTTGGGATGAAGGACTCAGTACGATGAAAGTCGGCGGTCGTCGCAAGCTGATTATTCCCGCCGATCTAGGCTACGGCGCGCGCGGTGCTGGCGGCGTCATCCCGCCCAATGCTACCCTCGTTTTTGATGTAGAACTACTCAAGGTCAAAGGATAGTAGGATCTGTGGAGGTAGCTTGCATATATCTGCGCTACTTCCATCCCCTAAATCTGAATTTGGGAACATCACTCAGTTAATGGTTGTCATGGAGAGAGAGGATGCTCGAAACAACCCTACTAACCATGAGTCAATCACTTTCCCTATCTTGGTCCCAGCTTGAGGAAAACCTCCCTCGAACCAGAGTGCAAGTAGCTAAATTAGACAAATTACCGAACAATGAGCTGATTTTGCTCGCTCAGTCTGGCTTGCGTGCAGATCGAGCAGCTTTAGCCGAACTAATGCGGCGGCATCAGTCCCATGTCGATCGGATTTTGTATCACTTGGCTCCAGACTGGCAAGATCGTGCGGATCTAGCTCAGGAAGTGTGGATTCGGGTTTACAAGAATATCAAAAGCCTCAACGAACCCGAAAAGTTTCGGGGCTGGTTGAGTCGGATCGCGACCAATCTGTTCTACGATGAGTTGCGCAAACGCAAGCGTGTCGCGCCACCACTGTCGCTAGACGCGCCGATTAATGTGGGCGATGGTACGATCGAGTGGGATATTGCTTCCGATCC
>NZ_JANNDR010000181.1:0-1992 GCF_031378165.1 Chamaesiphon sp. OTE_75_metabat_556 | reverse complement strand
GTTTATCTTTCTGAAGTTCATTTAACTCTTTAGCATTTCGTAATAATGCATATTTGCTGTGAGTCATTGCTGATTCGGTTTTTTCTTTCTCAATTTTATCTTCAATCTTCTCAGATTCTCTTCTGATTTTTCTTCTTTCTCGGTCTAGTTCATCATTTATTTGACCCATAACATGAAATCCATCTGCAACTGCTTGGTGCAACACATGCGGAGGAAACCTCCGCGTGGTTGCATCCGCTATTTCTGCTGAAGGTAAAATTTCCATTGCTAGACTTTTGTAAGGTTTGTACATATCGATACTTACTTCCTCGATTTGACTTAAAACCTCTGTCCCCCAGTCTTTTAGGCATTTTGTTATCTCTTCGCAGGTTCGTTTTGGTAAAATAGTTATTAGTTGCTTTTTATCTAAATCTACTAAGACTGCACAATAATTTTTCGGCCCTTTAACTAATGCGATCTCGTCAATCCCCAGTCTTTTTAGATTCTCCGGCTTTTTTTTGGTAAGCTCTGCACCGATTTCTTTCAATATTGTTTCTACTTCTTGCTCACTCAATCCATTTCTGGTGGCAACATTTTTAATATCGCTCGATAGAATTTCTTCGACTATCTTCCGCTTAACTCTATTTGTAAAACTACTCCGTTTCTTGATGAAGCTAAACTCTTCGCTAAACTTTCGATCGCAATTCAAACATTTGAACTGGCGGCGATTGATTTTTAGATAGACAGGATTTTCACCCATTGGCAGATCTCTAACTGTTAACCAGTGATTCTGATGAAGTTTATTACTTAAATGACCACAATTAGAACATGCCATCGAAGACTGCTGATTTTTTAGATAAATGATGCAGCCAATGTCTGTAATTAATTGATAAGCAGTGACGGTCATCCCCTCGATTTTGAGGATTTCATTAATGGTTTTTAGTTGTGATTTAGATGCCATCGTCAAAACTCAGGATATCGATCAATATTTTTTCGGCCATCTACTATAATAATTAACCTCCACGATCCCTGCCAGTCAATTGTTACAAGATTTATAATACCGATTTATCGATCGCTAGAACGGGAGTATTACAAAGAAATTAGCATAGTAGGTTCGGTAGAACCAGATCTTCTAGAGTGACAAACAAGGGATAATCACGTTCGATCTGCTCGATCACTACACATCTGCGGAGATCTTTAACGTCTTTTTCAGCAGTTTTCAAGGTCGAATAACAATGCGTTATAACGATGATGCATACATCTCCTTGGCCCGTCTTGAGCTAATTAGAAAAGAACCTGCTTAATTGGCGATAGAGTTGAGAGGTACAAATAATACCTTCCAGTTCCAAATGCCATTACCTCAAGTCGTTATTGATACCAATGTCATTATTGCTGGGTTGCGATCTAGGCGTGGTAGTGCATTTCAGTTGTTATCACTCATTGATACAGAACAATTTGACATGCACTTGTCAGTACCTTTCGTACTGGAGTATACGGAGGTTTTGCTACGGGAGCTACCAAATCTCTACCTAAATCGTGATGAAGTCGATGACCTAATCGATTTCTACTGTGCAGTGGGAGTGCCTCATGAAATTTTCTATCTGTGGCGACCATTCTTGCGCGACCCAAAAGATGAAATGGTTCTGGAGCTTGCAGTCAAAGCAGGATGTGAGAGTATAATTACATATAACACCCGTGACTTTGCAGGCGTTGAGCAGTTTGGTTTAAAGCTACTTAAGCCTTCGGAGTTTTTACGCCTGATAGGACAACTGCCATGAGTATTGTTCAAGTTCAAATTCCTGACTCACTCCAGAAAAGTCTATCCGATCTTGCCGATCGTGATGGGATTTCTATCGATCAGTTTATATCTACTGCGATCGCGGAAAAGATCTCAGCTTTGATGACAGAGAATTATCTCAAGGATCGGGCTGCAAGAGGCGATTCTCCTTCAAAGAGGCTTCGCCAACGGGCAAAATATGAAGCAATCTTGGCAAAGGTTCCCGATGTCGAGCC
>NZ_JANNDR010000177.1:0-2202 GCF_031378165.1 Chamaesiphon sp. OTE_75_metabat_556 | reverse complement strand
ATTATAGATAAATTAGCATAGCAGGTTCGGTAGAACCATTATTAACAATAACTGTTTTCTTGTAATTTCAGTTGTTGTTATCCCCTGTCTTCTCCATTCATAGGTGATATCCGATAATATATCTTGAAATTATTCATCTATTCCAGCCTTCAATAATTTCACTATCTGAACCAGCTTAGATATATTCTGTTCTTCTATCTTCAATGCTTCCTGTGACTGGCTCAAATCCTCCTGATTTATCTGCCATTTTCCTGAAAACTTATCTTGTGTGAAAACTTCGAGAGACTTATCAAAACATTCGATCGATCTCTGCAAATTCTCCCATCGTTCCCCTTTGATTCGATCGAAATAAGCCAAACCAAGATTGTGTTGGAGCATCGCCCAATGTTCGGAGAATCTTGGTCTAGTATAGATTTCCAGAGCATGGTAGAAACAATCAATAGGTTCGCGCTCGTTATTTTGTTGTAATTTCGCTGTAGAGCTTCTCTTTATCCCCTCAATTTCCCCATGCTCGACACACAATTCCTCAAATCCTACTTGCCAATCGGGATGAACCCACTCAATTTCTGGTCGAGATACTCGTAGCTGCTGACAACTATCGAAAATAATTTGAGGAATATTCTGCATCGCCACATCGATATATATCGAAGTTCCAGGCACACCAGCGTATTCGCCTAATGTCACTGTCTCACCAGATGGCAACGTCAAAAAAGTTAACTGGAGATCGTCGAGATCGTCATAACCATCAAAGATCGGCAAACCGAGATGAGCGACTAAAAGTGCGATCGAAACACTGAAAAACGCGGCATATTCATGTGCCGGAGTGACTTCTTCAAATCGCACGCGCCGACTAGCTCTCGGCATTTGACTGTTCATCAGCTATATAGACCGGATCGAATTGATTGCAATAGTTTATCGTTACCTTAATTTTAGCGTACCCATCTTCGTTCCGAACGCCCTCTCTGTCGCCCGACCAGTAAGCGAATTTGGGATGATAGGAATCTACCTCTACCAGTGTTGTAAACTCAATCCCGCTCTTTTGCGTTTGGAGATCGCTTAACAATGGCAATCGATTCCAATAGGCTTTAACTTTGGGGATATCGCTACCCATATAATTTCTCGGTGGGCCGCCCCAGAGTTCTTGGCTGGCTATTTGTTGTCTAGCAACATCCGCAGTTTGACTAGAAGATTTTTCTCTATGATAAATTTGCCGCTCAGTCACGTCACTCTGTGGTAAATCGCCTTCGCCATCGTAGCATAGGGTCAGATCGATCGATCTTTCTAGGACAAGCTAATGAGATCGAAATGTCTACAATCCTTACTTGCATGTCCTCAATACGATCGATAATAGTCAATAAAGTAATTTGATTTTGGTAGTTACGACCCTGAAGTTTTTATTTGAAAATAAAGCCTAATGGCGGGTTGTGTGATTGAGCGCGAATGCTAATCTAACTTAGAAGCTCTAAGCTTGATCGAGAGCCTATTTCCACTCGAATCGATCGATATTCCTTCACTTAAACTTGTTTTCACCCGATCCCCTGTGCTCAAATGACAGTCAAAACACTTGTTGCTACTAATCCATACTTGCAAATTAATAACCAAGGGCAGCTTGTTAATTTTGAACTGAATCGATCGCAGCATATCCTCGGCCGCGATCCGCAGTTGGCCGATTTGTGTGTACCCGATCATTGGCAACTGATTTCCCGCACTCAAGCAACATTGCGGCAAGATGGCGAAAATTATTATATTTTTGATGGCGATGGTACCACCCCAAGTGGCAATAGATTGTATCTCGATCGAGTATTAATATCACCGCAAATTGGCTGTCTGCTCACGCATGGGATGTCACTAAATATCGGCTTAGATCCCGCTTCGACGATCCGAGTCACCTATATCAATCCTCAGGCTGGCAGTATAGTTCCGATCGGTTTAGAACCTAAATCTGTTTCGCTCAAGCAAAAAAATATTAGCTTGGGGCGAGATACTGCCTGTACGCTCCAACTCGATGCGCCGACGATTTCGCGTACCCATGCCACGATCGATCGAGATGGGGCTGGTAGATATACCCCTCTTCTATCACTCTAGGAGAGATAAAATGAATAAAAATTCAATTGTCATGAGGAGTTAAAAGCACAACTACAGAGATTAACATAGGCAATCAACGTATTAAAACTCTGCTCCAAAAGTAGATTGCCAAAAACA
>NZ_JANNDR010000176.1:0-4942 GCF_031378165.1 Chamaesiphon sp. OTE_75_metabat_556 | reverse complement strand
CTCTCATGACATTGGTTTGTCTGTTGAAAGCCTTGCCTTGCTTATGTTCTAATCTTAATCGGAACGAGAGGATTTGAACCTCCGACCCCTACTACCCCAAAGTAGTGCGCTACCAAGCTGCGCTACGTCCCGTTGCAGCTTATCATCGTAACAAATTTTGATCGATTACGCAAGCTCTAATTAGATAATAGGTTTTGCGGTTGGACCTTGGCGACTCTACTTTGCTAGCAAACAGTCTCTACCGATGTCGGGTTGAGTAAAAATGCCGCAGATCGGTTGGCAGTTGCCTCCGAAACCTGAATCGGGATGAGTTCGATTGAGCTATCTTTTAGTAAGAAATCTCGGACTTTGAGATTGTCGCCGCTATTAAATGTCGTTTCATAGAATACCTCGCGAATTCCGGCGGAAATGATTAGTTTCAAGCAAGACAAACACGGTTCTAAAGTCACATAAATACTCGCACCACCTGTCGAGATACCATGTTTAGCTGCTTGCGCGATCGCATTTGCTTCGGCATGAACAGATCGCGAAGGTAGAATCTTACTGGCATTACACGCACTCAATTCGGGATAACAAAATCCCTGTGTCGTACAATGTACCGAACCTGACGGCGATCCATTATAGCCCGTCGATAAAACTTGACGATCTTTGACGATGATGGCACCCACGGGGAAGGCTAAACAGGTAGATCTCGTGGCGGTTAATTTCGCCAGCATCATGAAATATTCATCCCAAGTTGGACGCGAAGAGATATCGTACATTAGGTTTTAGACTTTAGGCTTTAGGTTTGGAGGGTGGGCACTACCCACGGTGGTTTTCACCTTACTACAAAGATATTAATTAATAAATTATTAGTGGCTTGGGTGTGTAGATTTGAAAAGTAAAAGAGTCTTTGCCTGACATCCGATCGGAAAAACTATTGGTCATGTAATCTGGAATATATGGCTCAAAGTTTTTGTCTACTGACTGCGGGTCTTGGGGGAAAAAAGTATCGCAATTATAACTTTCTTCAAGCCTAGACAGATAGATAATATCGAGATCCTTGCGTTCGATGATTTGTTGATAGATGTTAGCTCCGCCACAATAGAATATTTTGGCATCTTTAGTAATATTTAACTCTGGATCTGCACAATTTAGATCGGCAGTAAAATTCAGATGAGATGGTGAATGCTGGTTAATAAATCGCGATCGATAGTCAGCGGCTTGCGATGTCACAACGATATTTTGTCTACCTTTTAATGGTACTTTTCCGCGATCAAACATGCCATCAAATGTTTTGCGTCCCATCACGATCGTATGTCCCATCGTGAGATTCATAAATAGCTTTAGATCGGCTGGATAATGCCATGGCATATATCCATCTTTACCAATTCCACCGTCTTTATCGATCGCGGCAATGAGGATTTTTTGAACCATCACTATTTCCTCCTAGACTGCTACGGGTAATTTAATAAATGCACCATGTTGATAATTGACTAACTGCATTCGATCGATATCATCATAATTGAGATCGAACATTGATCGATCTCCTAATTGGCTCAAATCTAATTGTGGTAATTCATAAGTCTCGCGACTAGTATTCTGATAAGGTTCGATATGATCGACATAAATATGTGCATCGGTAATCGAATGATAAAAATCACCCGGTTCGAGATTGACTTCTCGACAGATCAACAATAGCAACAATCCATAACAAGTTAAATTAAAAGGATTACCAACGCAATGATCTGACGATCGCTGTTGGAGATGCAAGTTTAATTTACCACCTTGATAATTCAATGTAAAACTATGATGACAAGGTGGTAACTTACTGATTGTTGCATTCGGTGGATACCAAGCCGTAATATGCAATCTTCGCGATCGCGGATTGCGTTTCAACTCATCTACAGCCCATCTTAATTGATCGAAACAGGGAATCACTATTGACTTATGGCTATCGACAATTAGATCGTGTCGATACTTACTATCTGCTAGATCGATCGATACTTCACCATTGGATAAATAGTTACTGCGATCACTCTGAATCTGCGGCGGATAATTGGGAACTGGATAATATCGCCAAAACCGACCGTAGGCAGTTTCTAAATTACCATTGGTGTCGCTCCACGCATCCCAGATTTTAGTATGTTGTTGGAGATTGCGAATATGTGGTTCACCAGATAGATACCAAATTAATTCTGTGACTAGACTCCGCCATTGAATCTTCTTATGAGTCAAAATTGGGAAGGCTTGGGCGGATACCGGTAGGCGATAACTCAGTCCGAATAGTGAGATTGTATCGGTGCCAGTACGGTTTTTCTCTCTAGTACCCTCAGTCAGAATTTGATCGAGAATTTCTAGATATGTGCGATCGACTATATTCATGAATTAGTAAATTAGGTGGATGCTCTAGAGCTTCAAGAGGACAAAATTGATTTTTCAAACATCCGCTTAGAATCGATCAAATCTTTCCTGTAAGATCTCTTTTTGCTTTTGGGCTTCGGTCAACATATCTTTAGTTTGCTGAACCACTTCTGGTGTGGCACGTTCGATAAATTTGGTGTTATTTAACCGACTATGAATTGATTCGATTTCTTTGTCGATTTTATCGATCTTCTTCTGAATTTTAGCTTTGAAAGCTTCGAGATCGACAACCCCAGTTAGTGGTATGATGATTTGCACCGTTGCAAAGACACTGGCGATCGACCGAGTTGGTTCTTCGGCTAATCGATCGACGATCGTGAGATGCTCGATTTGCGCTAAGTCGCACAGATAAGTTTTCCCGCGCTCTAAGATGTGGCGTTCTTGTTCGCTGTCACTTTGAATAATTAGTGAAATCTTCGTAACTCGTTTGAGATCGGCTTCGGCACGGAGATTGCGGACGGTACGAGTTACACCAATTAGCAGATCGAATTCTCGATCGAGTTCTGTGTCAATTAGACTAGGATCGCTAATTGGATATGGTTGGATCGAGATGTCATTTTTTTCGTCACTCTGGGTTAAAGTCTGCCAGATTTCGGCTGTAATGTGGGGCATAAATGGATGCAACAATTTTAAAATGCCATCCAAAACAAAAGCTAAGGTTTGCAGCACGACTAATTTACTTGCTGGCTCGGCACCTTCTTGTAAACGCGATTTAACTAGCTCGATATACCAGTCACAGAAGTCACCCCAGAAGAATTCATACAAGCCTTTAGCCGCTTCACCCAAGCCATAGCGATCGATATTATCGCGAGTTTGTCGAGCGGTTTGATGGAAGCGGGATAGAATCCATTTATCGGCGACTTCTAAGGATGCTGTTGCGGGAGCTGTGAGACGATCGCTATCGATCTTAAACTCTGCACTCTCAAAATTTAGCATCACAAATCGCGCCGCATTCCAGATTTTATTGGTGAAATTCCGGCTGGCTTCGACGGATTCGGATTCGTCAGTTTTGCGATTGTATTGAATCCGAATATCTTGTCCCGCACCGACAACTTCGCGCACTAAAGTATAGCGGAGCGCATCGGTACCATATTTATCGATTAGCAATAGTGGATCGATACCATTATTCGCTGACTTCGACTGTTTCTTGCCATTTTCATCCAACACCAAGCCATGAATGTAGACATCTTTGAAGGGCATTTTACCAGTTAGATATCCAGCCATCATCGTCATCCGCGCCACCCAGAAGAAGATAATATCATAGCCAGTGACGAGCGTAGCTATCGGATAATAAAGCTCTAAATCCGCAGTATTGTCCGGCCAACCTAAGGTCGAGAATGGCCATAATCCAGAGGAGAACCAAGTGTCGAGTACATCTGGATCGCGGACTAATCGCACATCTGCACCGAATCGATCGATCGCCTGTAATCGTGCCTCTTCTTCATTCTTGGCCACAAAGAACGGCGTATTATCGGTTATCTCCCCACCAGATTCGCTCACAGCGTACCAAGCCGGAATCTGATGACCCCACCACAATTGCCGTGAGATACACCAATCTTGCAATTTGACCAACCAATCCCGATATACTTTCGACCAGCGTTGGGGGACGAAATCCGGGGCATTCTGGTTGTCTAAATACGCCAGACAGTTATCTGCCATCGGCCGAATTTTGACAAACCATTGCGTCGATAATAATGGCTCGATCGGAACCTTTCCGCGATCGCTATAAGGAACCGTATGTTTATAAGCTTCAATCTTAACCAGATTGCCCAACTCTTCTAATTTAGCCACAACATTCCGCCGTGCGGCAAACCGTTCTTGACCGTTAAATTCGCCAGCATTCTCATTGAGAGTGCCGTCTTTATTCATGATATTAATTAAGGGCAGATCGTGACGTTTGCCCATTGCAAAATCATTAAGATCGTGTGCCGGAGTCACCTTCACGCATCCCGTCCCAAATTCCGCCTCAACAAAATCATCGCCGACGATCGGAATATCACGCCCAATAATTGGTAATTTTACAGTTTTACCAATCAGATGCTTATATCTTTCATCCTGGGGATTAACGGCTACTCCCGTATCGCCCAACATCGTTTCTGGGCGAGTAGTTGCAACTTCAATATATCCCGAACCATCGCTCAACGGATAACGAAAATACCACAAACTGCCATTAGTTTCCTTATTCTCTACTTCCAACTCCGACACCGCCGACTGCGAAGCCGGACACCAATTGACTAAATACTGTCCCCGATAAATCAACCCATCTTTGTGCAACCGGACGAATGCTTCTAACACCGCCGCTGACAACCCCTCATCTAGGGTAAACCGTTCCCGCGTCCAATCCGCCGAGACACCCATCCGTTTGAGCTGATTGACGATCGTACCACCAGATTCAGCCTTCCATTCCCACGCCCGCTCTAAGAATTTCTCGCGACCGACATCATACCGCGTCTTCCCCTCAGCCTTGAGCTGCTTCTCCAGGATCGTCTGTACCGCAATACTCGCATGATCGGTGCCTGGTAAAAAGAGCGTATTGTCC
>NZ_JANNDR010000154.1:0-9340 GCF_031378165.1 Chamaesiphon sp. OTE_75_metabat_556 | reverse complement strand
GCGATTCAATCTCTTCATGGGCAAACCGGACTACCCCCTGAATCGATCTCACTGCTACTGCCAGTGGAATATTGTTAACTTTGAGCAGTACCACATCAAAACTATGGGCATGTTTGTCGATCGACTCCAACCCCAAAATTTCGGGGAGATCGACCAGCCACAACAGACTACTGCGCCGGTTAAACAAGCCGAGTACTGGTGCTGGTAAGTTGGGAATTACCGAAATGCGCCCGGCTGGCAAGACGATCGCTTCTTGAGTTTGCAGCATGGGCACGACGGCCGACGTTTGCCGATCGAGCTGAAATTTCAAGAACATATCGCCAGTCGTAGCAGTCGATCGTGGAGTTGATGCGGTAATAGTCATAGATGTGAGTGGATAGCGAATTGCGCTCGTCGGGAAACCCGACTGTTTGGCGAATTAAGACAGTGGCTAGTGGCTAGTGGATAGGGATTAAGAACTAATAAATAGCGGAGATTTAACTTGCCGACCGTAAATTTCACAATTCACTATTCACTATTCACTATTCACTATTCACTAATTTAATTAAAAACCGATTTAACAGCGTTAATAATATCTTCTTGGGAATAAGGTTTGGTCACATAGACATCGACGCCTTGTTTTTTGCCCCAGATTTTATCCAAATCTTGACTACGAGAAGTACAAGCAATCACGGGAATTTTTTCAGTTTCGGGGTTCTTTTTCAATGTCCGGCAAAATTCAAACCCGTTCATCCCTTCCATAACGACATCGGTAATCACGAGGTCTGGCTTCTCTTTGTCAACCATCGCCAAGCCATCTTTGGCATTATCAGTCGAGATGACTTGATAACCATTATCCTTGAGATACAGAGTCATTAATTTCATTTCGGACGGCGTATCTTCAACAACTAAAATCTTAACCATTTGCGCTTTTTCCCTTTTGAATATGTAGTCTAATCTAAATTTGTTGCTTATCTGATTTACTGGCAGTAATATCTGATTTTTAATTAAGCTATTGATGTTCTGCCATTAAATGTTTCGAGACCATATCGATTAACCCTGCTTGCGTAAACGGTTTGGTCATATAATCAGTCGAGCCAGCCATTTTGGCTTTGGCTCTGTCGATAATGCCAGTATTTCCCGTTACCATCACAATTGGTGTTTTTTTGAAGGCAGGATGCTTGCGCAGCATGGAGCAAAGCTTGTACCCATCGATCGTCGGCATCCCCACATCTAATAAGATAATGTCGGGATTGATCCGAATAATCTTCATCAAAGCTGTCCCCGAATCGACGATTGGAAACACCTTGAAGCTATCGCCATCTAAAAAGCGATTGATTTCGCGCAAAATGGTCGGACTATCATCGACACAAGCAATTTTATAAGTAGCTTGTTCGTCGAGCAGTTCGCCAGTCGCCGGCGGGATCAGCGCACCAGTTTTTTCAGCAACCGATGCGAGGGTGGCCGAGACAGATTGATCTTGCTCGTTAAAGCGATCGCGATCCATGCCTGCTAGATACAGCTTGTGCAGTCGATCGAATGGCGGTTGCGGCGCACGCAAGCCGACAATCTTGTTATTGATCAGTCGATGGAGGTTGTTGGCAACTGTCAATTCGTCTTGCTTGAGCAGTAAAGATAACTGCCTAAAGCTAAATCCAATCAAGATTTTGCTCAACTTAGCCTTGACATCTGGCGTCAGCAATGGGTGCTCGACGTTCATCAGATAAGGACGTTGATATGGTGATTGAATCGCTGGTTGTAAGGCTTGCCAAGCATGTAACTCTGTCTGGCATTCTTTAGTCACAAACAAGAAGTTACCACTCCACCAAATCGGGAATGAAGCATCTCGCGAGATCAACTCACTGGTACCGTAAGTAATCAATAAATAAGATTGCAGTACTTCTTTAGAGATACTTTTGACGAGGGTACCCGCCGTCTGTTCGGTGATATGCCCTTGGGCGATCAACCAGCGAATTGCTTGGTAATCCAAACTCGGATAAGTCGCCTCTAAATTAGCTTCTTTTAACTGCTCTCGCAAATCGGTGTAAACCTGATTAGCTAAGATCGTTGGGCTAAGTCGGCGCAAATGTTGTTCTAGTCGCTCGATCGGATCGAGTGAGTGATTGGCATAAAATAGTTTACCCTCGTAAAAATACAGCAACCAAGTAATGTCGTTGGCAACAATTCGCACGCAACCTTTAGCTTGGGAAGTAGCTAACTGTTCTAATAACTTGATGGGGTTTAGTGTTCTCTCGGTATCAGCAACGCTGCTAGAACCCTGATTCATGGCTCGAACTCATAGCTTAGTGGACTTAATTTGCAAAAGCAGAAAAATATCACAATTGAGACTAGATCCTTTTGGGGGCTGAAATACAGCCGTCTATAAGATACAGAATCGATCATTGACGTTACTGCATGTCATTCTTATATTTCCCCACTTAGATCGCAAAAGTGACATTTCCTAAATAACCTCATTGCCAAAAATTGGCGATCGCGATATCCAGCAATAGCAAAGCTGAGGATCGCGCACCTCAACTGTCAGGATTGTGGTGTAAATCCCTACTGTCAACACAACGCTGTCAACGATCGACTGTTAAAATGTTTAAGCCTGCTTGCTATCACCGCTCATTTCCCAGCAGATCTACTATCGCCAAGGTAAAACCGTGAAATTAGTCGCGATCGATTTTGAGACTGCCAACCGCAATCCCAATAGTGCTTGTGCTTTGGGCATAGTTCAGATTGAAAATAACACGATCGTCCATGAAGAAATCTTCTTGATTCGTCCCCCCTCCTACCAATTTGAATTCACGCGGATTCATGGCATCATCTGGGCAGATGTCGCTCAGGCTCCTACTTTCAAACAAGTCTGGACGCAAATTTCCACCAGGATTGAAACTGCCGATGCGCTAGTGGCGCACAATGCCAGTTTCGATCGGCGCGTACTCTATGCCTGTTGCGATCTGTATCAGATTCCCCAACCCAAACAAAGGTTTATCTGTACCGTCGCCCTCGCCCGCGAGCGGTGGAATCTCTATCCCACCAAGCTCCCAGATGTCTGTAACTATCTCAACATCAACCTCAATCACCATCAGGCTCTATCCGATGCCCGCGCTTGTGCCGAGATTGCGATCGCGGCTGCCGTCTAATCTGACCAGTGACAGGCTCGGAGTTTACCACGAAAAAACACTTCCCGCTGCTGGGGAAGTGTTCTGCACAACTGATCGAGTAATTTGGTAATTTTAATCAACCAAACCGACCGGATACATAATCATTAGTCCGAGTATCGACTGGGAATGAAAAAATCTGCTTGGTTTCGCCAAATTCGACCATCCGACCGATCCGACTTTCATCCGTACTAAAAAAAGCTGTATAGTCGGAAATTCGGGCTGCTTGTTGCATATTATGCGTGACGATCGCGATCGTCAGATCGTTGCGGAGACTATGCAAGAGATCTTCAATTTTATTAGTCGCGATCGGATCTAAGGCCGAGCACGGTTCGTCCATCAGCAATACTTTGGGCTTGACGGCCAAAGCCCTGGCAATACACAATCGTTGCTGTTGTCCGCCAGACAATCCCAATGCCGATTTGTGGAGTTTATCTTTGACTTCCGTCCACAGGGCAGCACCTTGGAGTGCCGATTCGACGACATGATCGAGTTCGGCTCTGGGGACTTTATCTTCGCCAATTTTGACACCATAAGCCACATTTTCATAAATGCTCATCGGAAACGGATTGGGCTTTTGGAAGACCATCCCGACTTGTCTCCGCAATTGATTGAGATTAATTTGCGGATGATAGATATCTTGTCCGTATAACTGGACTTCGCCTTCAGTTTTGATTTTACCTTCAAGTTCGCCGATCCGATTGAGGGCTTTGATGAATGTCGATTTACCACAACCAGAAGGTCCAATAATTGCCGTCACATGATTTTCAAAAATACTCATGTTGATACTCTCCAAGGCTCTGACAGCACCATAAAAGAAGCTGAGATTATTGACTTGGATCGCCACGTCCATTGGTTGGCTGGGGTGTTTGATTTCGCGCATATAAAAAGTTTGAATCTAAAAATTAGCGATCGCTGTGATAGTTAATCGAACAACTGCTGGACTATCTACGGCTCATCGATAGTAGCTTCGTTGGTAAATTAATTGCTAAAACTATGCCTAATAAAAATAAAGACGCCGTCCATACTAATTGATTTTTAACTGGATCGGGATCGTTATATAAATTAAAAATGAGCACGGGCAAAGATCCCGTCGGACTCTGAAGATTTTCGGCCCAATCTTGAGCGAATAAAGCGGTAAATAATAACGGTGCTGTTTCGCCACTGGCGCGTGCGAGGGCAAGTAATATCCCCGTCGAGATCGCCGGTAGCGCGCTCGGTAAAATTATGCGCGCGATCGTTTGGAAGCGAGTAGCACCCAAGCCAAATGCGGCTAGCCGAAAAGCGGTCGGGACTAATTTTAGAACTTCTTCGGTGGTTAAGGCAATAATTGGCAGCATGATAATGGCGAGACTGACACCGCCAGCGATCGCGCTGTAACTAAAATCAAAGAGCTGCTTGCTGACTAATACGATCACATCATAGGTAAAAATCCCCACCACGATCGAGGGAACTCCCGTCAAAATCGTCGTCAAAAATCTAATGGTGCGATTGATTTTGCTCGTGGGTGCATATTCGGCCAAATAAATCCCCGTCGCGACGCCGATCGGAATACTCAGCACAGCACCAATCGCCACCATAATTAAGGTACCGACGATCGCATTGGCAAAACCATCCTCGATGATCGATTTGGTAAACATCGTCGCTGTCAAACCTGGCAATCCTTTGGAGATGATATTCCACAACACGGAAATGAGTGGTAATACCCCGAACAGTGTCAGCCCCAAAGCCAACGCGGTCATCCCCCGATCGAAGAAAGTTCGCAGCGGCGATAGTGGTGTCTTTAATTTAGTCGGTCTAGAATAGTTCATAATTATGATTTTTCACCCCGCTCTACCAATCTGACTAAGCCGAGCGCGCCGATATTGACAGCCAACGTTAGCACGAACAGGATCAGCACCAAATAGGTCAGCGCGCCGACATGGATATCTTCTTGTGCCTCGGCAAATTGGTTGGCGAGGATCGCTGGAATTGAATAAGCTGGCTCGAATAAAGATGGGCTGATCGTTGTGGCATTCCCGATCACCATCGTCACGGCCATCGTCTCACCGAAGGCTCGTCCCAGTGCCAGCATTACCCCACCCACGATTCCCGAAAATGCTTTGGGTAGGACTACTCGAAAAATTGTTTCCCAGCGGGTGGCTCCAAGTGCCATCGAACCCGTCCGCAGATAACCAGGGACGACGAGCAATACTTCCCGACTGACTGCTGCCAATGTCGGCAGAATCATAATTGCCAGCAACATTCCCGCTGTCAAGAGGCCGAAGCCCGATGGTTCGGTGCTAAACAACGGAATGTTCCCGAATTTAGCATGGAGAAATTCTTGCACCGGCCGAATCAGTGGCACAAGGGTATAAAAGCCCCATAAACCAAAAATTACACTGGGAATCGCGGCAATTAATTCGATCGTAAAGGCCACACTTGATCGCAACCATTGGGGTAGCAAATCCTCACTGGTGATGAGTGCAACCGCCAAGCCCACGGGAATTGCGACGAGCAGGGCGATGAAACTACTCCCTAGCGTGCCATAAATCAGCGGCAGGGCGCCAAACTTCAGGTCGGGGACATTCCACTCGCGATTGAATAAAAACCCGACCCCAAACTGTTTGAGTGCGGGGGCGGCATGTTCGAGAATCTTCCAGCCCATTAAGACGAGAATGCCGATCGATACGCCGCTAGCTGCATACATCAGATAACGAAATAAGAGATCGGTTAAGTTGTGCTTAGAAGGGCGACTGTGCCTACCTAAGTCATTTTCGGTAGGCATAGTCACTGACACGTTGTGAGGAGATGACATTTGTTTGATTTAAGTTATTTCACGCCAGCTTCCACAGCTTCGATCGCGCGTGCGGCGACACTGCTAGGAATGGAAGTGTAGTTGAGATCGTCGTTTAATTGTTGGCCGCTAGTCAAAATCCATTTGACCATTGTTTTGATTGCTTGGGCTTTAGCCGGATTTTTCTGGCTTTTGGGAATCAATAACCAAGTCAAACCGACAATCGGATAACCTTGAGTCGAATTGACATCAAAGGCGCGGAAATTTTCGGGAAACTGGACGTCAGCCAAAGCTTGGTTGGCAGATTTGAGTGATGGTGAGACATATTTACCGCTACCATTTTGCACGGCAGCAGCACTGAGGCCATTTTTAATGCCAAACTCATATTCCACGAAGCCAATACTACCAGGAGTTTGCTTGACCAAACCAGCAACCCCAGGATTGCCTTTACCTTTTAAGAAACCCGACGGCCATTTTGGTTCTTTGCTCGCACCAACTGCGGCTTTAAATTCTGGACTAACAGCACTGACATGATTGGTAAAGATAAATGCCGTACCGCTACCATCAGCTCTAACGACTGGTTTGATCGCGCCGCTGGGTAAGCTCAAACTTTTGTTGTCTTGGACGATTTGCGGATCGTTCCAAGTCGTGATTTTACCTTCAAAAATGCCACCGAGGACTTTGTTAGAGAGCTTGAGACCTTTGACGCCAGGTAAGTTGTAGACGACCGATACCGCACCGCCAGCAGTCGGAATTAACAGGACGCCACCTTTGACTTTGGCCATTTCGCCATCGGTCATCGCCGCATCGCTCGCCCCAAAATCTACAGTACCCGAGATCGTTTGTTTGATCCCACCACCACTACCAATCCCTTGATAGTTAATCTTGATATCCGGGTGAGCTTTACGAATTTCCCGCGCATATCTCTCATACAAGGGCTGCGGAAAAGTTGCTCCAGCACCACTGAGGGTAACATCGGCTAGTGCGGCAAATTGAGTGCCAAAAACTGATACTGCGACAGCGGTAAGAGTGGTAAGCCGACCGAAATTAGTGAATAACATGGGTATATGTTGTTGATTTTGTTGGGAATACAGCGATTTCAAAGTTACAAGTTTTAACGATCGCAGTTATGCAGATTGTTGACTTTTTTTGATATCAGGAGCATCTTAGCGCAACCACACCCAATCATTGATTATCGTTAGGTTAACGATTGATTAAACTCTGGGTAGCCATAGATTAAGCTTGATAACCGATCGAAAAATATTGATATCTATTAGTTAAGAAAATGAGATCGATCGCGTTGATTTCAGAGTATTTAATGAGGATGCAAGCCGAGTGATTTCGCTGGTATCCAGACGGAAACAGAGCCACCCTGTGTGCCAAATTCACCCCAACCCTCAGCATTCGTCATTACTGGGGTCTCGATCGTTTTGGTGAAATCGATATAGGTAGTATGTGGTTTGCCGACATTCATCCATTTAGTGCCAGGTGTGCCATTGCCCATAACTACAGCCATACTATCGGGATGCTCGGCATTGCCCAATCGCGTCCAGCCGACAGTATTGGCATGGTCGAAATAATCGTGCTGAACGCCATAAGCAAAGTGGCGGCGGGCATACAGCAGTTGATCGAGGATCGGGCGATGATTTGTCAGACAAATGTCATATTCTTGGCCATCTCGGCCGCGATCGCGATAATTACATCCATAATAATCACCATAAAATACGCACGGATAACCAGCTTCGCGCAGTAAAATCAAGGCATAAGCCAGCGGTTTAAACCAATTTTCAACTACTGATTCGAGCGATTGGAGCGGTTGCGAATCATGATTTTCGACAAAGGTGACGGCTAATGTGGGTTGATTACAGATTAACGTGCGATCGAAGATCTGGCGCAGGTCATAATTGCAGCCGCTCACGCTAGCAACATGAAAGTTGTTATGCAAAGGTGCATCAAACAGATGAATTTTACCTTCAGTCGCCGCGACGAAATAATTGAGGTCATCAACGTCATAAGACCAGTATTCACCAACGGTAAACACATCTTTTTTAGCGTGGTTATTGAGATGCTTGAGCCAATCATAAAAGAATCTCGCCTCGATATGCTTGACCGCATCCAGCCGCAAACCATCAATTTTGGTAGTATCCAAATACCATTCACCCCAATAGTTTAGCTCGCCTAATACCTCGGGATGATCCATGTCGAGATCGCAACCCATCAAGTAATCAAAATTACCTTTCTCAGCATCGACATGCCGATCGAAAGTCTTATCTTTGATTAAATAAACAGCCTTTTGATTTTGGTTGTAGACGTTGTAATCGATCGCGTCAAAGTGCCACCAATGCCATTCCATCTTCGAGTATTTACCTTGACGACCGGGGAAAGTAAAGTGCGTCCAACCTTCGATTTTTTGATAGGCATCGATCGGTTGCCAGCGGTTATTGGGATCGAGGGGAGTTGCTTCAAATTCTTCTTGGGCATCCGCACCCAGCCGATGATTGAGGACGATATCAGCATAGATCTCAATTCCGGCCGCATGAGCGCACTCGATCGCATCTACATACTCAGCTTTAGTACCGTACTTGGTCGCGATCGATCCTTTTTGGTCAAATTCACCCAGGTCGAATAGATCGTAGACCGCATAACCCACATCATTACTACCGTTACTTCCTTTATAAGCGGGTGGCAACCATAGTGCTGTAAAACCCGCAGCCGCGAGATCGTGGGCATCGCGGGCTAGTTGCGTCCACAGGCTGCCATCTGGCGGTAAATACCAATGGAAGTACTGCATCATTACGCCGTTAGGATTTGACATGAATTCACTCTTCAACAATATTGATGACATTTACAATCGAACCCTCGAATCTTAGCTCACGCCAATACCGCTCGATGAGCTGGGCGATCGATTATGAGAGCCACTAGCCAAAATCGATTCTCGCCTTGTTGACTCGATCTGGTATAAGACTGGCGCGATCTCGATCTCGCTAGCAGGCGATCAATTTTGGGTGAAGATCGATCGAAAGTGGTGTCACTATGATACCTAGCTGCTGAGTCAGAAGCTCGACACAGAGAGATTATTAACGTTTGTGACAAATCTCAGTCTAAACAAATAATGACTCGCGTAAAGTTGTATAAACTTAAGATCATCGGTAGTCATAGTTACTTAAGTTGCAGCTCGACGGCAGTTATCAAAAACTGGTTATAATTTATGAGAGCTTGCTCGAATTTATGAAGCTATGTTGCGCGTTGAGTGCTCCACAGGATCGATAAGTCTGCACGCTCGAAACTATTAAACGCAAACAGGATTAAATAATATGTTAGACGGATTCTCCAAAGTAGTCGCCCAAGCAGACGCTCAAGGTCAATACCTGAGCACCGGTCAGTTAGACGCACTTGCCGCCATGGTCGCCGCTGGTAACAT
>NZ_JANNDR010000120.1:0-1655 GCF_031378165.1 Chamaesiphon sp. OTE_75_metabat_556 | reverse complement strand
GAACAGTTCTTAAAAATAGGAACAAAGGATCGAGTGCGCGAGAGAGCATCTCACTGGTACCGATCGCAATGCCCAGACTGATCCCAACAATCGCAGCCAAGGTATAACTAATCCCTACCCGCTGTAAGCTTGCCCAAGTCTGCCAGAACATGCCTTTATCAATGCCGCCGCGATCATAAAAAGGATACTTCACCAGTTCAAGAGTCCGAGGATCGGTAAACAGGCTGGAAGGCCCAGGTAATAGGGTAATTCCTGAAGCCGATAAAGCTTCCCACAATGCTAAAAACGTGAAAATTGCGATCCCAGGTGGCAGGACATATTTCTTGATGCTTTTGGCAGATATTTCCATATTGCCAATCCGAAATCCTGATGATTTTTTACGTATGCCAGTTGTCATAATGATGCTCCAAAATAAACTAAATTAAGATCGATCGAAAGTCAGTGTTGCTACCCATAACCTCTGCGGTTAGAAACCGCTGCTCGTGTTACGAAGTCCGCCTACGCGGACTAGTTTGTTAGTCCGCGTAGCGAAAAGTGCGGTCTTGGGGTTTCCCCGTCTTGACTCACCCTTTTTGACGGGGAACCCGTCCAAAGGTGAGTCGCAAGTAGAGCACCTTTTCAAGACAGGCGGACTTTGCATCATGAGCCACGACTTCCAGTCGTTAGCTTTTCAGCAGGTATTATTAAGCCTTCATCGTTTTGATTTTTAAGCTATCTAAATAAGCTTTCGGCTTGGCAGGATCGAACTCGGCACCATCGAAGAATTTTTCGATGCCGCGAGAGGTAGATGTAGGAATATCTGCGCTGGCAATGCCCAATTCTTGAGCAGCCTCTCGCCAAAACTTTTCACCACTGACTGAATTAATTACTCGATCGGCTTCGCCCAAGAAACCTTGAGGTAAGAATCCCCACCGAACGCTTTCAGTCAAGAACCATAAATCGTGACTCTTATAAGGATAAGAAACACTGCCGCGAGCATCTTTCCAGTAGCGGATTGCTAATTTTTCATCCTTAACTGTTTTGCGATCGGCACCGAGCGTATATTCACCTTTGTATGGGCCGATTAATAGATCGCTGGGAACGTTAAAGTATTTACGTTGTCCCAAAATAGCAGCCATTTCCGCTCTATTTTTAGGGTCATCGCACCACATTTGGGCTTCCATAATTCCCTTGAGAATTGCTTTAGCAGCTTTGGGATTTTTTCTGACCCAATCTTCGCGCATGGCAAAGTATTCTTCTGGGTGTGCTGGCCAAATTTGAGCTGTCAAAACTGCCAGAAATCCATACTTGCGCTTATCGCGTAGAATCCGCGACGGCCAAGGATCTCCCGTACTAAATCCATCCATCGAGCCAGTCCGCATACTTGCTACCGTCTGGGCTGCGGGTACCGCAATCAGATCGATATCTTTACTCGGATCGATGCCGCCTGCGCCCAGCCAATAGCGAATCCAAAAATCTTGATTGACGCGGGGGAAAGTGTAAGCAGCTTTGAAGGGCTTACCGTCAGCTTTCATTTCCCTAACGTATTCTCCCGCCTTCGATACATCTAGATCGAAACCTTTACCAGCATGTTGTGAGGCGATCGCAATTCCATTGCCTTGGGTACTCAACTGTGCCATCGACAACATCGGAATTTTGCGATTGCCCTTGGTAAT
>NZ_JANNDR010000116.1:0-16668 GCF_031378165.1 Chamaesiphon sp. OTE_75_metabat_556 | reverse complement strand
TGAGGAAGTACTAACTAATGGCGGTTTGCACGTCATCGGTACCGAACGCCATGAATCGCGGCGGGTAGATAACCAACTACGCGGTCGGGCGGGTCGTCAGGGCGATAAAGGCTCCACCAAGTTCTTCCTCAGTTTAAAAGATCCGTTGATGCAAATCTTCGGCGGCGATCGAGTCAGCACCCTGATGGATGCCTTCCGCGTCGAAGAAGATATGCCCATCGAGTCCAAAATGCTTACCAACAGCCTCGAAGGTGCGCAGAAGAAAGTCGAGACTTACTATTACGACATCCGCAAACAGGTGTTTGAATACGATGATGTGATGAGCAACCAACGTCGCGCCATCTACGCCGAACGCCGTCGCGTCCTCGAAGGTCAAGATCTCAAAGAACAAGTCGTCCGCTATGCCGAACGCACGATGGATGATATCGTCAATGCCTACGTCGAGCCAGACTTACCACCAGAGGAATGGAATCTCGAAGGCTTGGTTTCCAAAGCGCGAGAATTTGTGAATCTATTCGACGATTTGACCCCCACCCAAATCGACGATATGACCTACGACGAAATCAAAGTCTTCATGCGCGAGGAAGTGCGTCGAGCTTACGATATCAAGGAAACTCAGATCGACAAGGTGCAAGCCGGACTGATGCGTCAAGCCGAACGCTTCTTTATCCTCCAACAAATCGACACCCTCTGGCGCGAACACCTCCAATCGATGGATGCTCTGCGGGAATCGGTCGGGTTACGCGGTTACGGTCAAAAAGATCCGTTGATCGAGTACAAGCAGGAAGGTTATGAGATGTTCTTGGAAATGATGACCGACATTCGTCGGAATGTGGTTTACTCGATGTTCCAATTCTCACCCGAACGTCAAGCCCAAGCAGCATAGAAAGTTATGAAACCCAACACCTTGAACTGTTGGGTTTCATTTTTTAATCCAACCTACGACTGATAATTTAGCGATATTTAGTTGTCTAGTGACCTATATAGTAGTAGCCAAGATTGTTAGGACGTTTTTTGATTAGTCCGTGTAGGCGGACTTTGCATTCCGTTCGCGAAGCGTCTGCCTCAGCAAAGCGGCGATTTCAATCGCTGTTCTGCTGAGGCAGCTTTGGCGGTTTGCTATAGATAGGTTTTTAGGTAGAAATATTCCAATCAATAGTAAAGACTATAGAATAAGAGAAGATGAAAGACTTTACCCAACAGGAACTTGAGAATTCCCGTCCAAGTATTGATACGTTGGAAGCAATAGAATTCTGTCTAAATAAATTATATGAAGACAATACAAAGTTGACTTCAGACTATATCGTTCATAATCTTATATTTGAGGAGTTGATTGGTGCATTACTCTTAGCACGAGATGAGCTAAAAGATTTTTTATCGTATGAAGACGATGACAAAGATGAAGATGAATAGTTCTGTAATTCTTTAGGGTGGGCAGTTTTGTAGGGTAGGCACTGCCCACGAATTGATTATTTGCTGTGAATTGATTCTCTTTCAGAGATAATCACTTAAATATACAAACTTCTCATAACCTATTTTACAGGCGAAGATTGAGCTGGTTGGCATTGCCTAGCATGTTATTTTTGTCCTCTTATACAGGGTAAGGCTTCATGCAGGTTTGAGATCTCCAGATGTCGATCGATCCTTACAGTGCCTAGCTTGGCCTAGAAAACTGTCTGCATGGACAAAATGGACTATTTTCCCCCTGGAATTAACATGCTAGGCATTGCCCACTCTGCATTTTTATTAGATTTTCAATAACTTTTAAACAGGCAACGATATGAACATCAAGGCAATTATTCATCCAGCAGAAGAAGGCGGCTATTGGGCAGAAGTTCCGGCACTTCCTGGCTGTATTACTGAGGGAGATTCAATGGAAGAAGTGATGGCTAATTTAAAAGATGCGATCGAAGGTTGGTTAGAAGTTGCCAATAGTCGCAACGTAATTGCGCCAACAGATCGAGTTGTTGAAATTGCAGTATGAAATCTATTTCTGGTAAGCAACTATGCAAAATCGTCGAGCAGAGAGGTTGGTATTTGCGAAGAGTTACTGGCAGCCATCATATTTATGATAACCCTGACGTAGAAGAAATCCTGTCAATTCCCGTTCATCGTAACCAGGATCTCAAAATTGGCACCTTGAGATCGTTGATGAAAATAGCTCAACTATCTGAAGAAGATATTATCTAATCTAACTTGATATTAAATTATGAAAATTCAAAGTTTTACAGCGATCGTCTATAAAGAAGATGATATGTACATCGCCGAATGTCCAGAAGTTGGTACCTTTGACCAAGGCGAAACAATCGAGCAAGCAATTGCTGGGTTAAAAGAAGCAACACGTCTATATTTAGAGGAATTTCCTTTACCTCAAACATCACCTAGATTTGTAACTAATATCGAGGTTAGTTATGCCTAGAATGCCGAGGATCTCAAGCAAAGAAGCAATTCGAGCACTTGAGCGTTTGGGCTTCGAGCAAGTTCGGCAAACGGGGAGCCATGTTGTCATGAAACAGGAAACCGAAGAGGGCGAAATTGGTTGTGTCGTTCCTCTACATCGAGAATTGAAAGTTGGTACATTGAGCGGTATTCTCAAGCAAGCACAGATTGCGATCGAAGAGTTTATTGAAAATCTCTAAATGAAACGCTAATGCTAGAGCATGAAAATATCACAAAGAGCTGCTACATTAGACGATCTTGAATGGCTCGAACCATTTTATGAGTCAATTATGAGGCCATACTATGTCGAACTTAACTGGGAGTGGGATAAGACTAAATTCCGCGAGTCATTCGATCCAAACGTCACAAAAATCATCCAAGCTGATGGAATTGATATTGGGATGCTCAAAGTTGAAGAAAGGGATGACTGCATTTATCTGGGTGATATCCAACTCGATCGAGCGTATCGAAGAAAAGGAATTGGTACGCAATTAATTAAAACGGCGATCGAATCGGCAATCCTCGCAAGTAAACCGATTCGGTTGCGCGTACTCAAAGGAAATCCAGCCAAAGATTTGTATCTACGATTAGGCTTTGGAGAAATTCAAGCACTCGATAACTGCTATCTGATGGAACGAAATTGAAGATTCGATCGCGTCCATAGATTAATTATTTTGAGCGTAACGATGCACGATCGTCAATGAATCGTCATTAGATACCTTCGTAATGCAAGCCCGAACAGGACCTTCTTGTCCTTCAATTGCGACTCGACAGACAAAACAAGCACCCTTGAGACAACTCGTCGGAATCGATATGCCAGCGCGCTCGGCGACTGCGAGTAATGGTTCGCCTGGTTCGGCAGCCGCAGTAATTCGATCGGGTAAAAATAGAACGGTGACAGACATGATTTCTGGTGGGAGATTGGGGGGTCGGAAGATTGAGGTTAATTTACAAAGAGTTCAGTGTATCTGGAGTTAACATTCCGGCACTGAGATGGGCGCGTTCGATCGATTCGATATGGGAGGTGCTTCCCACTAAGAACTCCAGTGATGCTGGAGCTGCACTCCAATTACTGGCACAAGCGCGGAGCTGTTTGTCGGTGAGGGCAGAGAACCAACCTGCTAGAAAACCAGCTTCGAGACTAAATGAACGGGAAGTCGCATCAGCTTCGATCTCGGCATCACCACCGATCCCAGAATTGGCGATCGAGACGACTAAAAGTCCGCGCTCGGCTAATCTAAAATCGATCGATGGTCTACCCAAACCGTGAACTGCCCAGGCTTCTTGCACGTTCACAAAAAATTCAGCAGCGATCGTTTCTAGGATCGGCTGGCGATGGTATTTCACCATATCCTGCATCACGCGATCGCAAAAAGTTTTGCCCCAGTGATTGCCAAAGGTATACAGAGCTAGATAGGAAGCTTCTCCCGCTTCCTCCCGCAAGGTTTTGGGAATACTCCGCAAGAGCAATTCTGGTACGGCAATCAAGCGATCGCCATAACGGGTAGATAGCAATCCCGAAGCGGGATGGGATTTGACATAGCCTTTCGGGGTAAAGCAATTTGCCGGAATGGAAATGCTCGATTCGATCGACAGTGATGTAGCCATACAAAATAATTTTCCTAGTATTAAGAGTGGCGATCGTAAATCACCGGTGCAACTGTTTACTTTAATTAGAGTCGAGCATCTCTTGACCGAGGTTAAAGTAAGGTTTAAATAAATTTGCCTGTTCTTTTGGTAATTCGAGACAAATCGACTCTAGTACGAATTTAATACCTTGATAATTTTTCAAGCCCATCGACTGAAGAATGTTCTTCTGCCAATGCAAAAACCGATCTTTTAACATTTCCTCATCTTGTAATAGCATTGCCAATGAGTAGGATCTCAGTGTCAAAGTCATATCGCGGCGACAACGAGCCATAGTAGCTGCATCGTCCATCGATCGATCCGTCGGTGCCTTTTTATTACTTTGAATCAGCTTCAGTGCCCGATCGATAATTGCTTTTTCATTGGTTTCGATCGCTAAATAAGCTTCTTTGCGTTCCGACCATGAGAACATCACATGTTCCAAATTGCGGAGATCCTGCTTACTTGCATAAGCTCCATCTGCCCCATCCACTAAAGTCTCTAATAATGTAATCATTGTTTTAGCTCCATACAAATAAAATCTAATCAGTGGAGATATTTTATTTAAATATCTCAGTTAACTTTTGACCTTGAAGTTTAATTCAAGGAAGCATCACGACTCCGAGTAGTGGTAGTAATATCTACTGGCTTTGTGAGTAGCACAGTTGACTGAGCATCTTGCCATTTTATCCGTCCAAATAGCTCGCCAACAGCAATTAGCTGTTCTCTCTGTTGCTCTTCTGATTCTCTGCTCCGACGCTCTTCTGATTCTCTGCTCCGACGATCCAGCTCTGCCATCCGCAGCTCATTTTGATAGTCTTCCGCAGATTTGAGATTTTTCTGTTTCGGTCTGAATAAGACCTTGAATAATCTCAAGACACCTCTGACAAACCGGACAAATGGACTTCTTCTTGACTTACGACGATCGCTGTTTTTCATATTACCTCTGTCTCAATCTTTAGTTCGGGTTCGGCGGCAATTTCCCCCGCATCAAAGCGTTCGGCAATTTCAGTAGCTTTAGCACCCGAAGCAATCCAAAATTCGGCAGCTTGAATGCGATCGGCAGAACCGACCAGAAATCGACAAAAGTCATTGCCCATTGCATAGCACTGGATCTCTGTACTGCACAGATCTTGCTTGAATGCTACGCTAAAAAATCCTGCTAGCAGCCCTGCATATAGATGACAGACTGGCTTACCCATATATCCCAGCGTTTTAGCAACTGCCGAATCAAACAAATCGACATAGAAAAAGCCACTTGCCCGATTCTCCAGATTAGGCGACCAAGTACCCCAACCTTGGACTGTGTATGGCCACCACCATGTTTCCATCGCAAAGGCGAGATTTGATGTCTCCAATGTCAAGTTATAAAATTCCGCGAACCAAGCTTGAAAGAGGACGGCATCTTGCTTACCCCATTCAAATCCAATCTGATAACACAGCCATCCTGCTGCTTCGCCAACTTCATGTTCTAGCCCTTTTAAGAGGGAGACGATGAAGTCTTCTCCGACGAGTAAATTGCGCTGACGGTGATAGTCAGCAATCTTGCCCTGTTCTGTATCGAACTGAAAGAATTGGGCGCGGCTGTAGTGGGCTACGTCACGAGTAGAGACGATTGGATTGGGGGTATTTTGGACAATTTGTCTGCGATCTTGAGATATCATAATGTAGCTCTACGTAGCGATTATAGATTTCAATGGTAGTGGGAATGTAGTAAATGCTTGACTAAATATATATGGCTAGACCTATTAATCCCAATTCGGAGGTCATTATTACTATGCTGTTAATTTTTTGATAAATAATCGGCGAATTTACTACTAGCTTCTTTCATTTTTTCGAGAGCCGATCGAAGTACCAATTTACCTGCTTGGACTAACACCTCCCCAGTCATCGGATGGATCAGTGTTTTATCGGCTTTTTTACCGATCTGCCGTTCCAAATCTTCCTCTGATTCGACGAAAGTTCCGTTTGGTAACTCAATCACGATCCCTTCGCCGATCGCGCGAGTTTGACAGGCTAGTCTCGCTCCCGGTCGATCGATTTTGGTAAACTGAAGTGTCATCTGCTCCTGTTTCGTTTGCTCTGTCAAAGCCGCCGATCCATCCACCACAAAGAAATGGCAAGAAGCACACATCCCTTGTCCGCCACAGATCTGGTTGACCAAGATATCATGCTCTTTAAATACGGATAGAATAGTAGAGTTTTGCTCGGCTTCCACTCGTTTGCCGTCAATAGTGAGGGTGACTGTTGCCATGATGTAATTTATATTTAAGGTGTAATTAGTAGATCTTTTGCCAATGGTGAGAGATCTGAATTAGTCAAGATCGCTCTGAAATCAATAATGATTCGCTCACATTCTTTAATAAATAGATTTACCCAGACCCGCAAGTTATCAATATTTTCTGCTGTTAATTCCCGCTCTAAAATATGTTCTTGGCAAGTAATCTTACTAAAGTGATCTGCCGACCAGTTCGTAATAAATGGAAACTCATCAATGATTTGGGCGTGTGCCTTGCGCCAGTAATTTCCTTGTGCTAAGGGGCCAAAGTAATTATTACTAACTGAGATAATCTCTTCCATTGCTGCGAGCATGATTCGGCATGAGATCCTCGTCTCCCGATCTTTTGAAGCGGACGGTAGCGGTTCAGTTGGTGACTGTTGATCTGTAAGGTTATGTAATATAGTTGGCGAATCTTGGCGACTGCCTGTACCTACAGCAGCCTGAGCGGCAAGACTAGCAGCAATCCGATCGTCTTGTTGAGTACGAATAGTGCCTGGATGCTTAGATATTTGCTGAACTATTTGATTCAGTCTTACTGGATCGTGGCTAATTACATCTGTCAAACCGCAAGTCACCACTAACTTGAGAAAAGAATCGCTGACGGCTTTCAGTTGCGAAATCAGCACGATCGGTAGCTGCGGATTCGTTTGGCGACAGCCTTTACAGATCGCCTGATAATCAGAGCTACCGATCTTGCCTAAAAATACTAGTTGCGGTTTTTCTAATGCAATTCTTTCCAAAAGCTGTTCGTAAGTTTTGGCAATCTTAATCTCAGCCTGAAATTCTGGATCGATAGTCGCGACGATGCGATCGACCTCTGCTGGATCTGATTCTGCTAATAAAATGCGGATTAGTGGCAGAACTGGATCTGTCATATCTTGAGGTTCAATGGTAGTATGCATCTCTTCTATCGCACATTGATTATCTAGAGATTAGAAAAGCGACTTAAACACTTGAAACGTTAATCATGTCTCAACCTGAATGGCTGGGTAGTTAAGATCCGAAAATCCGCTGGTGATGTACTGAGTATTCCCAGTTATGGCAGTTAGATCGTCGTCTTGAACTAATTTGGCAGCAGCACATAGTCATTAGATTCCATTCTGTCCTAATCTTTACAAAACTTGATATCGGTATTTACGTAGATTTTGGTGCTGTAACTGAGGCTCTCTAACTTCATTCGCTAATTCACCACTCGGATGTGCCACTTGAACCAACTGTCCATTCCAAATTCACATAAATCGATCGCAAATACACCCAGCAAACTTTACATATATCAATATAGTAGATTGGCGAAAACTGGAACCCACACAGGGATTGGGCTTTAAGATTCTCATTTTGCTATCGGTCACTGAGAAGCACGATCAAACAAGTGTAAAAAAAGTGACACACATCATACGTAATTCCTGTTTTTAGCGCGTACATTCGATATGTAAGCAACTATCAGCTTGCATCGTCAGGGAAGAAACACACCATGAACGCGCATCCTCAGTGTCTGCCAGCCACCAGCACCCGCCAACAACAATCAAACGTAGTAGTACTACTATCCAGCAAGCAGCCACTTCCAGAAATGTTAGTCGAAGCTCTCCAAACTCAAGTCACTGGATCTGTAGTTACGATGCGAGATGTAGCAGATCGAATTGCCGTAGAAGTCGATCGAATCTGTGCCAAAAGCGAACGGATTCAAAATTCCGGTATCAGCGAATCTTGGCGGACTGGTTTGGCTCGCCATCGCGTCTCCAAGTGTCTCTACTATTATCAACTAGGTTCGATCCAAGGCCGGATCGAGCTACACAGTCATCTAAGTTCGATCGTCTATCGCTATATTACGATTCCCCAATCGCAACTCGGATTTCAAGCCAGATACTCCCTGATTGAAGATTTCTTGCAAGAATTTTATGTTGAATCTCTCAAAGCATTTCGCCGCGAGAATCTGCTTGAAGATACTTATACTCCCCGCAGCCCGATCCAATTAGCGGAGTATATGGTCTTTACCGAATGTTATGCTAAACGGCGGATTCATCTGCGCTATGGCAGCACTCAGCAACTGATCGTCCTCCGCGCCCAAACTTTTGCCAAGCGTCAACCTAGTGAAACATCCGTCGATATCGAGCAGGCTTTTGAAACCGCCCGCGACGAGGATGGTGATGCTGGCTCGAAATTGATGCAACAAATCCGTGCCAAGATGGTGTCTGATAATGTCGATGGGAGCGAAGAAGTTCTGCGCGAGCGCGTTGTCGAGGAATTGGTGGCTTATTTCACCACTCAGAATCAATCGGCTTGTGTAGATTATCTCCTGCTCAAACTCGAAGATCTCTCTGCCCCAGAAATCGAAAAAATTTTGGGATTGACGACTAGAGAGCGCGACTATCTCCAACAAAAATTCAAATACCACATCGAAAAATTTGCCCATGTCGCCAATTGGGAACTGGTACATCAATGGCTGGGCGCGGAAATTGATCGCAAACTGGGCTTAACAGATCGCCAGTGGGAACTATTTTCCGCCCAATTATCCAGCGAGCAGCAAGAATTCATGCAGCTCAAACAAGCCGATCGCAGCAAGGAATCGATCGTCAAAACCCTCAAATTAACAGATAAAAAATATCAACTCCGGTGGGCTGAGTTACTACAATTAGCCTCCCAAATTCGGAATCAGTAGCTTGGTGAACAGTTGACAGTTGACAGTTGACAGTTGACAATAGCGATCGAATCCGATCGCTAGGTGTGAAGTTGCATTATCTGCCTGCATGTAATTTGAGCATTGCTAGTTGGTGCGCTCCGCGTGCATCAACATTGTTGCTGAAGAATATTTCGCCAAAATTAAGTCCTCAATTTACAATACCAATTGAGCAGATCGTGGACGGGAAACCAGTTACTTGCCCCGTCAAATTGTCTAGTCTAGCCGAGCTATTGGTGCGAGACTTGCCTAGCTATGGCAATCGGATCGTGCAACGACGGCGCAAACGTAGCGATCAGGTGTACAGTTCGATCGTGACGGCCAGTGCCCCAGAACTCCAACCACTGCCGATCGTCAGCCGCGAATATCCGTCCCAATTTCCGCAGGCATCAGCAACCCAAGTATTTATCAGCACCTTAGAAAATCAATATACGGGGACTCGATCGGCGCAGATCCAGCAGTTTCACTGGTTATTTCTCGCTCAGACTCGCCAGGGGTGGCGATTGGCGAATATCTACACGCGGACAGGGGGATTTCCCCTTGCCAATAACCCGATCTCACCCCCGATCGAAAGTAGTCGCACGATCGTCGGCGAAGCAATTAGAATCTGGCTCAATGACTGTTATTTGGGCAAACTCAGGAACTATGGGGCATGAGTACACACCCCAATCGACTTTAGGATACCGCCATCGCGATTAAGATCGAGCTGATCGTCAATACTAACCCGACAACTCCGATGACTAGATAGTTGCGGTTGCCATCGATACTAGTGGATTCGGCGACATACATTTTTGGCTCGGTGGGAAAATTGTTTAACCTACTATCGCCGTCATTATTCAGATAGGGCATCGATACTAACCTCAGATTGTGTGAAAAAAATTGTGTGAAAAAAGTTGATTAAAATTTTACCTATCTTATTATTTAAGTCGTAGACCTTATCGTCTAAATACTCAAACTGTAATAAAAATTTGTGTGCGATGGCTTGCTTGCTAGATCGATTGCAGATCTGCCAGCCATCACTAAAAAAGTGGGGTAATTAGCCCCACTTGTAGATAGCTAGTCGATCCCAAATTTGACCGAAACTACTGCGGTAATGTCTTTTTCGATCGAACTAGTGTCGTAGCGACCTTCGCCTGTCACATCCGTCGAGTGGCGGGGCGTAATTTGAAATACACCCGTATCGGCACTCCGCACGCCACCAACACGATTGCCCGTACTAGCGGCAATTGATTCAGCTCTGGCTTTGGCATCCTTGGTGGCTTCGGCGACCATCTCGATCCGCACTTTGCTCAGTTCGGTGTAGAGATATTCGGGCGGCTCGGAAGTCAGCGGGATACCTTCATTAATCAGTTCGGTAATTTGTTGGGAGAGTTTGGCATATCGATCGACTTGAGTCGATCGAATCTCCAGTTTTTGGCTCAATCTATAAGCAGCGGTTTTACCAGTTTCCTTGCCATTAATGATTTCTGGCAGTGCGACGGTTGCGAGTGACTCCAGCGAAATCTCGGCGGGATTGACTTTGGCTTCCTTGAGATAGCGTTGAACGCGATCGATCCGTGCTTTTAGCTCCTGATATGCCGCCTGTGTCGTCGGCTGTTGACTCGCTAGCGATACGCGCCAGACGATAAAATCCGATTTAATCGGTCGTTTGGCAGAACCCGTAATCGTCAGGGCATCATCCACCCGTTTGACGTTCCGAATTGCTCCCGCCCACAGAAATGAACTGACAATCATTGAAACAGATAGTAAACCCAATCCCAATAGTAATTCGGGAAACCGATAACGCGATCCAGCTCTGTCCATGACTTGTGCCTCACACACAATAAATTAGTTTGAATCAGATGGCCGTCCATCCGCCTCAATCCTAACTACAGCAAAGCGATCGGCGATTCCTGAAAGGTGTCCAGACAATAAGATTAGATCGTCATGATTATCTCTGCACTCGATCGATTCACATCTCCAGCCATTCCAGATCGATGAAACCGTAAGTGAGCTTTGCACAAACTTGACTGGGTTGGGCGCGTAGTTAAGCTGCCTTTCGCGCTCTGATCGCCCAGAGCTAAAAATTTAAATTATGGCCGATAAATATGAGGAACTTGTGAGCAAGCGACCTAAATTCCTCAAAAGTATCGATCGCACCCATCTCGGACGATTCATTGACACGGGCATCGTTATGCTCAGGTTAATTAGCATGTGAACATTTTAGATCGGTCTTACTTTCGATCGATGGATACTCCCAACCTAGAAATCAGCAATATTATTGGTAGATTATTACCGATCGTGGGAACGATAAACACATGGAACTTTGTTGTGACATTAAAGTTTTAATTTGGATTTACTCCCAGGATTGGATTGATATATGGAATCGGGAATATCAGTTGGATTGTGTGCGGACAAAAATATTGAAATTGGCTTGCATGTGACTTTGTACTCACTCATGCAAAGCTCCCAGTGTCCAGTTAAAATAAATTTAATATGCAAGGGCTATAAATCTACAGACATAGGTAAAATTCACAATACACTACAGCCATTCGCTCACAAATACCAACTGAATATTATTGAATTTGATGAAGTATCTTTGTTTGGTAAATTTAGCGGATTGCATGGCAACAAGTTTAATTTTACCAAGTTAGTTCTTGCCAGCTTATTACCAGAAGATCGGATTATATATCTTGATAGCGATCTATGTGTCCACAAAGATCTCCAAGAGCTGTTCGATACAGATCTCAATGGATTTACAATTGGAGCTTCCGCAGTTGAAACAATTGCCGATTCTCTCAGAAGTAGCTTCTATCAGTCAATTGGGATGAATCAAGAAGCTAAGTATTTTAATTCTGGCGTGATGTTGATGGATCTCAAAAAATGGAGAGAACTGGATATTACCGCCAAATGCTTAGCATTTGCAAATAAATATGTCGATCGATTAGCCTTTGGAGATGAGGCGATCCTAAATTGCATTTTCTATGAAAACTTTCAAGTCATCGATCCATCTTACAATCATCCTTTATATCCAAATTCAGATTCAATTAAATCGAGCCTAAATGATATATTTCATTTTGTCGGCTCTCCTAAGCCATTTGATTTTTTAGGAGAATGGATTCATGTCAATTCTCCGATGTTCCAAGCTACTCTGGCTCAAACTAACTTTAGCGATTATAAAAGCTATAGAGATATTTCTGTACAGAGATTAAAACGGACGCTGAGATTATTCCGCTCCTATTATCGGTGTTTAGGGCAGCATCTGAGATATAAATTCAAAATTGATGCTGCAATACAGACATGTCTCCCAAGTAGCGATCGAGAGTACAATGCGGATATGAGTTCTCATTAGATCGCAAGCTAGCTATGACGGGCAAACTGATAGTTTTAACTGGGCCGAGTGGTGTCGGGAAAGGAACGTTACTCAAAGCTTTACTCGCAAAGCATCCCGAACTCTATTTGTCGGTCTCTGCGACTACCAGATCGCCCCGTGTCGGCGAGGTAGACGGTGTTCACTACTATTTCTACGATTGCGATCGATTTGAGGCGGAGATCGCGGCTGGCTCGCTGTTAGAATGGGCAGAGTTTGCCGGCAACTATTATGGCACACCGATCGTGCCAGTGCAAGCTCAACTCGATCTGGGTCGATCGATTATCCTGGAAATCGAGCTAGCTGGAGCCAGACAAGTCGCCAAAATTTTCCCGGATGCCTTACGAATCTTTATCTTGCCACCCGACCTTCAGACGCTCGAAATGCGGATTCGAGAGCGGGGTACCGATAGTCCCGCAGCAATCCTCCAGCGTCTAGAGCAAGCACGAGTAGAAATTGCTGCGCAAAGTGAGTTTGACTATCGGATCGTCAACGATGACTTCGACACAGCATTGGCAGAACTAGACAGATTGGTTGGTAGTGCTTAGTCAGGATTGGATCAGGGTACCCACGCGGGGCACCCCTACGCAATAAATCTGTAGGGGTGCCCTTCGTGGGTACCCGATGGTTTTGGTTGTAATTAGAGCGATCGCCATCGCCGGATCTAAAACTAATACCAGCTCTGAAATTATTCTTCCCAAGAGTCCAAATCTAGAGCAGGAGAACCGCCTCGATCCAGTTGTCTGAATACGACTCGGAGCTGAAACCACAGCAAGATTGCAATTAATAACGTCAACGGAAAAGCGATGCTATACGATAGCCAAGTCGGAAATCCGAAGATTTCTAAACCAGCCGAGAGAAAGAAAATAATCCCCACACATACTCCCAAAAAGGGCAATCGCAAGTTGATACCATCGCTATTGGCCAGAATGATGTTATTGCGATCTGCCGACCAAGTTTTGACATTTTGGCGGAGAGTGCCATCGAAAGCCGCACCACAAGCGATACCCGCAAGTAAACCAGCGATTAAAATGAAATATGGAGGATCTTGAGGAAAGTAATACATGAGGGGGTAGGGGATAGAGAGTGGACGTGCCAGGCTGGGGCAATATTCTAGAATCTAGTGTAAAGTCTTATTTCCAGAATAGTCTACTTGTCGCGATCGAGTCTATGTATTTGACGGTTAGTCGTCTAAATGGCTGATGCCGATGCGATCGCGGGCAGGTTATATTTGGTTTAGAAGGTTGGCAAGCTTAGCGAAAGTAATTAAGCTACCAACATTCAACAATGTTTTTTTAGTGCTGTTAGTCTCTTATTGATATTTCACCGCTAGGGAAAATCGGGGTTTTAGCTTCTAGACCGATTGTTAGTTAACTAACGATCGGTCTTTTTTTCGATCTAGCTGACACCACCGAACCTGTCGATCGGCCAAAACCGAAAGCAAGCATGTCCGATCACATTAGCCTTGGGCAAGAACCCCCATACGTGGGAGTCGTTACTATTATTGCGGTTGTCGCCCATCACAAATAATTTGTCTGGGGGGACGACCATTGGCGACATGGCATAATTAGGAGTCTCGGCGATATATCGTTCGGTTGATGGCGCGCCATCAATGTAGACGCGACCATTTTTAACTTCGATCTGATCTCCAGGCAAACCGATCACGCGTTTGATAAAAGCTTGTTCTTCTAAGTAGCCCTGCTCCCGCAACTGGATTGGTGGTGCAAAGACGATAATGTCACCGTGTTGGGGCAGGTGGGTATAGTATGAGAGTTTTTCGACAATTAAGCGATCGCCGATTTCCAATGTTGGTAACATCGACTCGGAGGGAATATAGCGCGGCTCGGCGACAAATGTCCGAAGCAACACCGCCAATCCGACAGCCAGCACCAAGATGGTAATATTTTCACGCCATTTTTGCCACCATTGCACCAGCAAAGGTTGGGGTGAAGTCGGTTCTGAATTGGATTGCTCTGGATTGGTCTTCATGGCGGCGGTGATTGAGGAAAGCTAAACATATTGCTGCTATAGCAATCCTAAATCATTTGCGAGGTGAAGATCGTCTCCCATCGCTCACTGCTAGGTATCATAACCCAAGTTGCTACCGATACTCAAAGTGGTTTTAACCACTCCATTTATAAGGGATAACTCGTAACAAAATGCGGGAGATCGCTACTGGTGGAGTGTTGAAGGAATATCTTCGAGATTTAGAGGAGGAGCCAGCAGATTTGATTGAAATTGATGAGAATGAGACTGGAGAGAGTTGTGAGCGATTGTTATTGGGATGGAAAAGTAAGGATAAGAGGTATCAGATGTTAACGTAGAATAGAAGGAGTTTATTAGTGTCTTACTAATTATGGCTTATAACAATTTCACTTTAGATTCAGTTAAAAATCAATTTAAACTGAATCTAATAAACGATCGCTTTTGCGAATCTCTAGCTCCTACTGAACCTCAAGTAGAATTTCTAACCATCTTCGATCAGTCGTTCTCTCTAGCTGAAAGAGCTAGAACTGAGAAAGCTAAATCTGAATTATTAGTCAGTCCAATTTTAGTTGAAGCAAGAAGGCTGGCTAACGAGCGGGTACAATTGTTTTCTGGTGAGGAGTTTAATGTAGATAGAGATAGGGGTCTAAATGGCTTCTGTGATTTTCTATTTAGTCGATCTGAAAATCCATTTACGATCGATGCTCCTATATTAATGTTGGTGGAAGCAAAACGAGGAGAGATAGAAACTGGATTGGGTCAATGTGTGGCTGAGATGCTTGCAGCCCAATTCTATAATCTAAGTCAAGAGCAATCTATCTCTGTTATTTATGGATGTGTAACTAGTGGTACGTTGTGGCAGTTTCTCAAGTTAGAGGATAGTAATGTAACCATCGATTCTACTAATTATTTAGTTACACCAGTGCAGAAAATCCTTGGGATTCTCAAGTGGATATTAAGCCATTAGCTTACTAGTGGATTACTTCTCGATCTTCTTCTAAACTACTAGTAGTATACTAAGCGAACTATTGCAATTAAGCCTTTTAGATTTTATTCATTCTCTCAGTAGCAGCTACTCAGCCACTTATCCTAAATTCTATGGCTGAACCAAAGTAAATCGTGGGGATAGCAGGAGAGTTTTTAGGCATTTTATAGGTAGCTGACTCGATCGATTAACGCTGAGATCCAAATTGTTTGACTATCGATCTCAAGCCAAAAAATGTACCCTCGTCCGTCTCAGTTCGATCGATTAATCCCCGTCTCCCTAATGAGACGATCGCATTACCAATATCTGCTGGCGATATATTTAACGATTCGATAAATGTAGATATCGTTATTGGCATAGTCTCCCCAGCTAACAATCTCATCACTTCTCGTTCCGAGTCTGAAAATCTATTAAATTGATAAGTTAGCCGCGACGCGATCTCTTCAGTTAGGAATAACTCTTCATATTTACAAAATTCACTAACTTTACCACCAAATAACTTATTAATCGCGATCGATACTGATTCTAAGTAGGCTGGATTTCCACCCAAATATTCGATCGCATCATCCCATTGCTCTTCATCTCTCAAACCATTAGCTCTAAATATTTCCCTACCACCTGCACCCACTCCGCCGAGTGGTAGTGAATGAATCGAGCTATTCTTTCCAGCTATCGCCGCAAGTTCGCTCGGCTCTTCATGACTCAGCAGCAATACACAGCTTTGATGATTTGTCTCCCAAATTCGTCTCAATAATTCCCGATACTCTCGATATTCTTCCGTATAATTACCCGCTAGTGTACCACTACTAAATAGTCGATCGAGATCGTCTAAAATTATCAAACAGCGATGCTCTCGAAAATGTTCGAGCAGTAGCGATAATCTAGCTTCTAAATCTAATGGTGGTTCTGGTAGAGCTTCGATCTTGAGTGATGCGATCAGATTTCGATCGATAAATTCAACCAGAGAACGCTGACAACCTAAACTTTGCCAAACTATCTCATCAAACTCACCTTTAAGATCTTCTAATAATTGTCTAGCTAGAGCAGTTTTACCAATACCTGAAGTACTGTAGATGACGATCGATCGACATCGTTCTGTGAGTATCCAGTTCTTGAGTAAATCTAGCTCTTGAGTGCGCCCATAAATAGGTACGAGATCTGGAATGGTTTTTAAATACTGTGGGGTGTTGATTCGATCTGTTTGTCGATCGTTGTGATATTGATGATTGTTTAGTGTGACCTCAGAACAAAAATTCAGTGATGATATCTGACCGAAGAATGATGCACTATTTTCAGAGCGATAGCGTTCGATAGTAGAACGAAAGTTC
>NZ_JANNDR010000146.1:0-3013 GCF_031378165.1 Chamaesiphon sp. OTE_75_metabat_556 | reverse complement strand
CGATGAGCAATAAGCATTTTCATAGCCAAAGCAGGCATAAAGACAACTTTCACTGGGAGTGTCAACCCTTTTGTACGTGCGATCGTTAACTTTAAAGCCAGGATAATCGCGGGTTACTCTCTCTGCTAAGTACCCATCATTGCATTCATACCCAGCGAGGATTGACTGTTGAAGTAGGTCGGAACCATGCTTAAAGATCCAGTCTTCTTTATTTTTAACAAACAGATCGAGCCGATACATGCCATCAAAACCAGTAGGGAGCAGGACATTAGCGGAGTAATGACTGTTAAGTAAATCTGTGTCTGTAGCTTCTTCTCGATCGTGACTCAGGTATAAATTATAATTCCCCTCCCAAAATCCACTTTCACAGCTAGATATAATTAGATCTGCTGCAACTATAGCCGCTTGTTGAGACTCATAACACTCACTTCGATCTCGATAATTTATCCGCCAGTTTTTGATGTTTGAATCTGTCCGTTCGCTCATTATCTACCATCCATTCAAGCCTGTCAGGAAGCCACATTTGCACCAAGATTACCCAATTTCGGACTCCACCACGCCCCCTCCTTGCCGCGAAAATAAGCAACATCCTTGTGTTTGGGCTTACTTCTAGCTGCTGCATCCGAACACCTTAGCATCGACTTGGATTGCCCATCCTTATTGTAGCTATATTCTTCTAGCGGCTTCTGGCAAACCGGACAAGGATGTTCTGTTAACTTCGTTGGCGATGACTGTTCGGTTTTCGCCTGTGGAATCTGCCATTCATTCGATCGATCCGACCAAAACATTACTAACCCTTTACCCTCTGGATCTTTGCAGCCATCCTCACACTTGAGAAAATAGCCCTTCTTCACCTTTTTGGTAGGAACTTTGGACATTGGCTTGCTACAAGTCGGACATTTCGATCTCGATTTCTCCAAATCCTTACCCTGAAACGATCCATAATCCTGTTCTGGTAGATTCTTAGTAGCTTTACTTAATGCTGGCGCAAAATAGCTCCGGTTCCACTCAATCAGATAACTTTGCCATTTTTGCTGACCCTTCGAGATCGCATCAAGTTGAGTTTCCATTCCAGCGGTGAAGTCCGATTGAATCAACTCCGGTAAAGCTTGCATCAGAAAATCATCCACTTGCAAACCAACGGTCGTCGGTTGCACTTTGCTCTTCACTAGCTCCACATAATTGCGCTGCTTGAGTGTGGCAATCGTCGGAGCGTAAGTAGAAGGACGACCAATCCCGCGCCGTTCCATCAATTGAACGAGTTTTGGCTCGGAGTAACGCGGTGGTGGTTGGGTCTGCTTCTGCTCGTGACTGACATTATCTGTGGTGAGTGGTTGCTGAGGCTGGACGTTAGGCAGAACGGCATCACCGCTAATATCCTTCCAATACTTAGAGTAGCCAGCAAATTCCAGCATTTGTCCTCTGGCTTGCCACTGAATCTCGCCAGATTGAGTAACGATCGTGGTTTTACGAATCTGTGCGGGTTTACATTGAGACGCAATCGATCGCATCCAAATCATCAAGTACAGGGCGAATTCATCTGCTGAAAGCTGTTGTTTGAGTTCGCTGGATGCTTTGGTAATATCTGTCGGTCTGACCGCTTCGTGGGCTTCTTGAGCATCTTTAGAACTGCGCTGTTTGGCAACTTTGGTCGGTACGTTATCTTTGTCATGAGCGAGTAGCCATTCTCGTGCGGCTGTGCAAAAATCCTGACTGAGTTCGACCGAATCAGTTCTCATATAGGTAATCAACCCCGCTTCATAGAGCTTCTGGGCGATTGACATCGTGTGTTCGGGGGCGAACTTCAACCGCGATCCGGCGGCTTGTTGGAGCGATGATGTGATAAATGGGGCGGGTGGCTTTTTAGGGGCGAGTTTACCCTCGATCAATTTAACTTGATGGGGGCAAGATTTGCCAATCTCTACTAACCTTTCGGCTTCAACTTGACTCAATACCCGCGTCGATTCGGCGACTTTTTCGATCGCTCCAGCATCATCACTAGTTTCTTCGTCTGCTATTGGTGAGACAGCTTGGGCGGTACCATTGTAAAAGGCTCTGAATCCTTCAGCATAATCTACAAATACCGACCAATAATCTTGGGGTATGAATGCTTGAATTTCTCGCTCTCGTTGACAGACTAAATGGAGAGTGGCGGACTGTACTCGCCCAACGCTCTTCGCACCGTTATTCAGTCGCCAGATTAGCGGCGATCCTTTGTAACCCACCAATTTATCCAAACAATCGCGACACCTACCTGCTTCGACTAGAGCCATATCGAGCAAGCGAGGACTGGCGATCGCTTTTTTGACAGCAGACTCGGTAATCTCTTGATAGACCACTCGCTGGGGCTGTTTTAGTTTCAATACTTGAGCGATATGCCAGCCGATGACTTCACCTTCCCGATCTGGATCTGAGGCGATGAATACTCGATCTGCTCGTTCGGCTGCGGCAATGAGTCCGGCGATCGTTTGTTTGGCGCGATCGTCGCGGGGGATATAGCGGCAGTCGATCGTGTCTGCACCCAAGTCAAAGCCTAACGCACCATCCCCATCGTTAGCGAGTTGGCGAATATGCCCGATCGATGCCTTGACATCCCAGTCCGATCCGAGGATACTTTTGAGCTTTTTGATTTTGCCAGCAGATTCAACAATGAGCAGATTTCGCATAAATTTAGGTGAACTGAGATTCGGCTAAACGATCGAGTGAATCTCGTTGACGCAGCCTCTCAGAATGAGAATCGTTCGATCCACAACGATCTAACTATTGCTAATAAATAAGGGCAAGTGCTTACCACTTACAGAACTAAAAAATAATAAGCCTCAATTATAAATGTTTTATCGGTTTCAATTAAATTTATCTCTTAATATGAAACCACAGTATGACTTTCCGCTGTCAGTAATTGGAGAAAACGGGGATGGATAAATAGTTTATCGCGTCCGACCTTAGTTTCTTTCAATACCCCAATCTCACAGAGTTCTTTGAGATAATTCGCCGCAGTTTGGCGGTGAGCGAT
>NZ_JANNDR010000107.1:0-4831 GCF_031378165.1 Chamaesiphon sp. OTE_75_metabat_556 | reverse complement strand
TCAACTGCGCCGCATCCGCCTCAACCGAAGCCGTCCCCGGCACCGGACGCATCCAGAACCGATGCTCCTCGATCGCATCGATAAACGCCGTAGCAAAACCAGCCATCTCCGACACATCGCGACTGGCAATCACACCCAACTGAGTACTCATCTTGCCATTCACCTGCGACGCATCGATCCCCTTGAGATCCGCCTGCATCAGCAACTCCACACCCTCGCCAGAACCCGCGATCGGTTTAAAATGCTTAAACGCCTCATGGATGAAACTTAACGCCTCCCCATGCGCCTTTAACGCCTCAATGCTCTTAGCACCACCAGGGACATACACCGCATCATATAGCACCGAAGCCGCAGTCAAGAACGTCTTATCGACCTCGATCTGACCGCCATCGGCAGTCGCGATCGTTCCGCCCATCGTAGAAACGATCTCAGTCGAGATACTCATCGCACTCAGCGCATGCTTGAGTGTTGCCAACTGCGCCCCATCAACCCCATTGGCCGCTAAAATTGCCACCTTGCGACCCTTGGCAGTCTTGGTCGTGTTTTCCTGACTCAGAGCCGCTGATTTTTGACCGTGGTTCTCAGTAACTGGTGCCGTCGGTGCCGACATCCCCAACCCGAGGGCGACGCGCTGGGCTAGCTCGTGGTCTACTTGGTTGAAGCGATGGAGCATCCGTTGTTTGACCTCCATCTGCGGTACTTTACCCAATTCAAAGTGAGCGGCTTCAACCAAGCGATCCTGTTCGCCCTTAGAGAGACTATTCCAGAACAGAGTAGCTTGAGCGAAATGCTGCCCAAAACTCGGACTACGCTCGCGCACCTTGTGTCCTTCTACCCGCTCTGGGTAAGTCACAGCCCCCCCATCTTCTGGCGCAACTGGCGCAGGGAGATTGTCACCGAGCGAGTTGGGCGAGTAGTTGACGCGGCTGGTTTTGATATCCATCTGCATCCGGCCATCCTGATTGTTATTGCTAAACGGGCAAACGGGACGGTTGATCGGTAAGTGGACGAAGTTGGGACTGCCCAGCCGATGCAGTTGGGTATCATGGTAAGACATCAGCCGCCCTTGGAGGAGTGGATCGTCGCTAAAGTCAATCCCTGGCACCACATTTGAGGGTTGATAAGCAACCTGCTCGGTTTCGGCAAAGAAGTTATCTGGGTTGCGATCGAGTACCATTTTCCCAATCGGTTGGACTGGTACTAATTCTTCGGGGATCATTTTGGTAGCATCCAAAATATCGAAGTCAAATTTGTGTTCGTCTGCTTCGGGGATAATTTGGACACCTAGCTCGTACTCTGGATAGTTGCCTTGATCGATCGCTTCCCACAACGTCCGGCGGTGGAAGTCGGGATCTTTACCCGCAATCTTTTGAGCCTCATCGAAGACATTGGAATGTACTCCGGCCATCGGCTTCCAGTGATACTTAACAAAATGAGATTGGCCTGACTCATTCACCCACCGGAAGGTATGGACGCCAAAACCCTGCATCGTACTGAAATTGCGCGGTAATGTCCGATCGGACAACAACCACATAATCATGTGCATTGATTCTGGGATCAGCGAAATAAAATCCCAGAAACTCGGATGTGCGGTCGAAGCCTGCGGCATCTCGTTGTCTGGCTCGGGCTTGATCGAATGCACGAGATCGGGAAATTTAATCGCATCCTGAATAAAGAAGACCGGAATATTGTTACCGACAATGTCATAGTTGCCATCTTCAGTGTAGAACTTGACAGCGAAGCCGCGTACATCCCGCACGGCATCAGCCGAGCCGCGCGAACCCCCAACGGTGGAGAAGCGCACGAATACGGGTGTTTTCACCGCTGGATCTGCCAAAAACTTCGCCTTGGTAAATTCGGCCATCGATACATATGGCTCGAAGTAACCGTGTGCCCCCGCACCACGGGCGTGGACTACCCGCTCGGGAATGCGTTCGCGATCGAATGCCGATAGCTTTTGTTGGAAATGGAAATCTTCTAATAGTGTCGGACCGCGCCCGCCTGCTTTGAGCGAGTCATCGGTATTACTAATTGGATGACCCTCATCTGTGGTGAGTTTTGCACCCGGTGCTACGCGATAGTCATCGAGGCTCTGATTCTTGCTGTGCTCGTCAATCGAATTTTGCTCGCTCATGGTATTCCTGGGGTGCTATTTTGAGCTGAATATTTTAGGTAGAGGAGATTTACTTTGATGGAGAGAAAGTAAATCTATACCTTTACGATTAGGATGGATCTGCTATCTAAATCTAAGTAAGAAACCTATTTTTAAGCTCTGTCTTTGGGTAGAGATCGATCGAGTAAATCATCATCTAGCGCGATTATTGCTAGCATCAGATTCCATAAATCAAGGGAGATGTCTGTAGACATCTCCCCCTGGATATATTTAATTCAAGCAAACTTGTTTTAGATGACGATGCAGTTGTTTTAACTACAGGATCTACTTATCGATCGAGTGAGATTAGGGACTGGTTGAAGGGCTGGCTGAAGGGCTAGTTGTCGAATTGGTTTTGGGAGTGGTGGTCGGGCTAGTCGTCGGACTCATCCCCGGACTACTCGTCCCCGGACTGGTAGTTGGACTAGCCGACGGGGTGGTGCCGGTACCAGTCCCAGGTGCCGTTCCATCTGTGCCAGTACCACCAGTGCCACCAGTACCACCAGTGCCAGATGGCGAACAGGAACTGATCAGTAATGCGACACTAGCCGCCGAAGCTAACAATAAACCGATCTTCTTCATGACTCCTCGCTTAAATTGTGGTTAAATTATTGCCAGATCCGCAGACCACAAACATCGTTTGTGAGTCTGGCGATCGACAATAATTTAGGTTCGAGTGCAACGGATCTAAACATCATCAGATTTAACAATTAATTTTAAATCTTAGCTACATCCTTAACTACACAAGGTAAGTTTCAATCGCGATCGAGACCTCTGTCGATCGAGAGATTTTTGAGATCTAGAAATTCAGCATGGCAATCGAATCTGCCGAGCGATAGTACCAATGCGTTGGTAAATGATTACGAACCCCTGTCACCATCGAAAGATGTCGCCAGCGGGCTGCTAGCCCTCCGTATTTCGCGGATTCAACACACCTATTTGCTCTGGTTTCGACCGGAAGTACTTCAAACGATCGATTGGGGCGGCAAACCGAGTAAACCTGTCACTGTTGATGCTGATAATGGACTGCGGATGACCCCACGCAAATCCTTCGAGCTATGGAAAGAGACAGTCCAACGCAAATCGCTACCCTGGAAAGCCTGTGAAATCGAAGCCGCACTAGAACTACGGATGCGGATTATCGGGATCGTCCTCCAAAAAGCCGACGAATTGGCCTTATTAAATGCCGAGCTGGAACGGAGTAATATCGAGCTGGATGCTTTTGCCTATGTCGCATCGCACGATCTCAAAGAACCCCTGCGCGGCATCCACAACTATTCGACGTTCTTGATTGAAGATTATGGCGACAAGTTGGGTGAAGATGGCACCCACAAATTGGCTACCCTGATGCGGTTGACGCAACGGATGGAAGATCTGATCGAGTCATTGCTGCACTATTCCCGCTGCGGTCGCGCCGAACTCCTATTCGAGCCAGTGAATGTGGCCGATGTCGTCGAGAGCGTCATTGATGTGATTAAAATCAGTCAAACAGCGACAGCGGAATTTCGGATCTCGCGACCGTTACCGATCGTCCAATGCGATCGCACCCAGTTGGCAGAGCTATTTACCAACCTGATCAGCAATGGGATTAAGTATAACGATCACGACCTCAAATCGATCGAGATCGGCTATATCTTGCCCACAGAGAGCCACGCCGATCTACCTACCGATCTCCAGCTCGATCGATCGCAGTCGATCTTTTTTGTTAAAGATAATGGCATCGGCATTCGGGTCAAACATTTCGACAATATCTTCAAAATTTTTAAGCGGTTGCATCCAGCCACCAAATACGGTGGTGGCACTGGTGCTGGCTTGACGATCGCCAAAAAGATCGTCGATCGTCATGGTGGTAATCTCGTGGTAACATCAACTTTCGGTGAAGGTAGCACGTTTTACTTTACCTTGGGTTCGCGATCGTGAAAGATCGATTTCAGCCACCAACATTATTGATTGTCGAAGATAGTGACGAGTACTTTGAAGTATTGAGTCGGATTATCACCGATGCTAGCGATCTGGAGCTGTTGATCGATCGCTGTATCGATGGGGATGATGCGATCGATTATCTCAATCGCGACGGGATCTACGCCAATGAGATCGATCGGCTCCATCCCGATTTAGTCATCTTAGATCTCAATTTGCCCGGTACCGACGGGCGCGAAGTATTGGCGGTCATCAAGACAAACCCACACCTCAAAACCATCCCTATCGTCATCCTCACCACCTCCTCCAATCCCAAGGATATCCAAACTTGCTATCAATCCGGCGTCAATAGCTATCTGCTCAAACCCATGAAAATCGACCAGTTGCGGTCATTAGTGCGGATTCTCATCGACTACTGGTTTAAAGTCGCAGTTTTGCCGACGCATCAGGGGATAGGGGTTAGGGGTTAGAGGCTGTTTGAAAAGTATAAGGGTATCACTCGTAAATCCGAGAAGATCCCCCCTAGCCCCCTTAAAAAGCTAGGGGGGATCTTCTAGGATCGACTCAATCGGACTTATATACACACCGTAGATCCTCTACCCTCTATCCCCTAACCTCTAAACACTCTTCCACCCAGCGATCGAACAGCTCCATTAAAATCTGTTGATAAATCACAATATCTAGCTGTGGTTGGATAATTTCAGCAACCCGAATCAAGTGAATGCCAAGCTCTGTCGTAATTGGTGAGATCGTCTGTGG
>NZ_JANNDR010000089.1:0-6533 GCF_031378165.1 Chamaesiphon sp. OTE_75_metabat_556 | reverse complement strand
ACGACTCCGCCAAACTACTGCCAATATCGGCAACGCGGCGGAGGCACTCGGCGATTAGTGCTGCATCGTCAGTGGCAACTACCGCGATTAGTTCGTCAATTTGTTCTTGAATGGTGGTTTCAAAAATTGACACCACAATATCAAAACCCAACTCGATCGAGCTGGGGAGGGCAATATCGGCTTCACTCCAATCGCCCAATTTTGACTTTAAGTTGTCGATGACAATCTCCATCCGCGCGACGATCTCCTGTTCGTCAAGGTCTCGATCTGCTGAATCCGATCTGCCAGCAGTAGTTTGCGCCAATAAACATTCCTGCAAACCCGTATAGCCATCTAATAGTAATGTTTGCACCTCAATATCGATCTCGACATCCAGATCGTAAAAAACGCGCGTCACATCTTCAAAATCGTGAGCGATCCGTTCGATCGCGCTCAAGCCAACATTGGCGGCAGCACCTTTGAGCGTATGCAGCGCACGCATCAGATTGTGGACTTTAGCCGTGGTGTGTTCACTCGGCAACGTGAGGATTTCCTGCTCGATCGTTTGCAGTAATTCTGGTGCTTCCGCTAAAAAATAACTATATGCTTGGGCTTGGATTTGAGCGTCATTCATGACCGTGATGGATAGTGGATAGGGGCTGGTGGGGCGATCGAATCAACGTTAGGATGCATTCACAGCAGTGCCCAGATATTTATTCAAGAAAGCTTCGATCGCACTGCGCGTAATTGGTTTACAGGTAAATTCCGAAGCACCGACAACTTTGGAACGGACGCGATCGAGCAATCCGTCTTTCCCAGTGAGAATCACGATCGGAATCTGCGCAAAAGTGGACACGCGGCGAATTTGGCCGCAAATTTCGTAGCCACTAATTTTGGGCATAATTAGATCGAGGAAAATCAGATCTGGTTTATTTTCTAGCAATCTGGGTAAAGCTTGGGTCGGATCTTGTATGGCGATAAATCGATAACCGGCATCCGTAACGATCGATCTCATGCTCTCGCAGATTTGGGGGTTGTCATCGATGCAGATCGCTAATTTGGATTGGGTACTAGCTGCTGGCGTGTGCACCAGCGTTAGCAGTTGCTCCTTCATCCCCAGATCGCTCGGCACGCGTTTGCTCTCAACTGGTGACAATTTGAGATCGGGCAGATCGATTAACTCGATGATGCCAGTCTGGATATAGCGCGTGAGCGATCGCGTCAATAAGAGCAAATCTTCATCAATCTCCAAGGCAATTTCCCGTAACGTCCGCTTCCCAGTAATGACCTGTACCAAATTTTGATAAATAATCGGTGTCGTTTGCCGATAAAGTTGGACGGGATGCCGAATCACAGGCGTTTTATTCGGTGAAATATTTCCTAATTTTTGCGTGTGCCACTCTTGCCACATCACTTCCGCTTGCTTAATGACTTCTTCGGTATCGATCGAACTTGGCGGTCTTTCGCTAAATATTTCCGCCTGAGTGCGAAAATTCAACTTTTGACCCTGACTGTATTGCAACAAGTCAAAAATTGTTTCCTGGGCGGCGATCTCCAATATCGTCGTCAGCTCGGCAGCTTTGATTTCCGATAGCATCATCAACGCCGCCGCACCTTGGTACTGCCAACATACTTCGCGGCCGGCGTCCAATCCTTTCCAGGTGCTATAACTAGCTGCTTGAGCGAGTAACTCGATGTTGATATGTTCGTAGCCGACACTAGCCCGCAGTAGCCGTTGCCACAGGCGATTTGGTTGGGCGCGATCGAGACTCCAGACGATCTGTCCTTGGTAAAATACCAGTTCCCACGCTTGTCCCGATCCCACCGATATATCTACAGCTCCAGTAAATTCGCCCCAACTTAAGTACTGAAATCGACCGATTGCATCACGCTGTGGGTCAGCAGCCGTCAAATAGCGAAGATCGTTGTTCATTACAAGAGAAAATGGGATAGTCAAAGTAGTAAAGTAAGTTAGCCATCACAGCACAGCTAGAATCAATTTTCCGCAGCCAGCGAGCAGGTCAAAATTGGGATTCCAAGACAATTGTGAAGATCCGTTGTGGAAAAGGGAATGATGCGCGATCGATATGATATTTTTTAGAGTCTTCATTAGTATTCCCTACTAATCGCTCAGTACGCTATCATGCTCAATTAACATTAGCGATTTACCAACAAAGCTTGCCAATCTGGCAATCTTTGTGCCACAAAAGATTACGATCTTGGCGATCGACCGCTATCGAACAGGATTTACGACTGCCAGATTTACATTAGGAGTTGACGTGTTGAATTTATTCGCTAGGTTAAGGGGACTATCCGCAAAATTGCCGCTGACTGGGGCAGCAAAACCTCGTGAGCATCATCAACCGTCAGCTACTGCTGCGGGTTTTGAGCCGAATGGGCACTCCAACGCACCGGAACGCGCCCACCCGTCAGAAATCGGTACCGCACCAGATCTGTCGGCAAATCTCTATCCCGTTGGCGAAGCCTCTCTGAAAGAGAATCGCGTCCAGACCGCACCGCCACCAGTTCCAGCAGCGGTTGAGATCCCCGCTGATGCCTTGGCAACAACACCAGCCACCGCCCCAGCAGGTCGCGGGGGCCAACAGCAAACGGCGAGTCCGATCCTCAAGGCGATCGGGAAAACAGCGGTCGCTGTCGGTGGGACAGTCGGGATCGTCGGTAAAGTAGCCACCAAGCCCTTTCAAGGCTCCAATCCTGTCCACAAAAAGCGGTGGTTCTGGGTGAGTTCTGGTTTGGGCTTGGGCTGTCTAGCCTTATTTGGTGCCTGGATCTTTGTCGATCGTAGTGTCAGTCAGTACGCGCCAGTCGATGCCCTCAACTACGTCCGCCCTGGGACGATTACGATCAAAGGTCTCGATGGCAGTATCTTGCTCCAAACGGGAAATGCCACCCGCGAGACGATCAAAATTTGGCAAATGCCCGACAAGCTCAAAAAAGCCTTCGTCGCGATCGAAGATCGGCGGTTTTACGAGCATGACGGTGTCGATTATAAAGGTGTCACCAGAGCCTTCGTTCAAAACATCACCTCCAAAAACTTAGTCGAAGGTGCCAGTAGCATCAACCAACAGTTGGCGCGGATGGTCTATCTCAATCAGGAACGGAGTTTTTGGCGCAAACTGCGGGAAGTCCGCCTCGCCCAAAAATTAACCGAAGGACTCAGCAAAGACCAGATCCTCGAACGCTATCTCAATCTCGTCTATTTGGGTGAAGGGACTTATGGCGTCACCGATTCAGCTTGGGTCTATTTTAGTAAAACTGTAGACCAGCTCACCCTATCGGAAATGGCCACCCTGGCAGCCATGCCACCAGCACCAAATAAATATTCGCCGTTTGTCAATCCCAAATTTGCCGAGCAACGTCGCAATCTGGTGCTCGATCGGATGTTGGAAGCCAAATTTATTACCGCAGCCGAAGCCAAAACCGCTAAAGCCGAACCGCTTAAAACCAAACGTAGTCCGCTCAAACGGGAACAGCAAGCAGCGCGGTACTTTACCAAATATATCGAACAGGAATTACCCGAACGGATTTCGGCCAAAGCCATCAAAGAAGGTGGCTTGACCGTCGAAACGACTCTCAATCCCGCATGGCAAACCAAAGCTGAAGAAATCGTCAATTCCACCGTCCGCAATAATCGCGGTTCCTTCGGCCAGGCTGCGATGGTCAGTGTCGATCCGCGTACGGGCGGGATTCGATCGATGGTCGGCGGTACCGACTTTGAAACCCACCAATTCAACCGCGTCACTCAAGCCAAACGCCAACCCGGATCGACCTTCAAACCGATCGTCTATGCGACGGCGATCGCTGGTGGCATCAGCCCGAATAAATCCTATCTCGACGCCCCCTTTGATGTTGACGGTTATAAGCCCAAAAACGCGGGTAAAAAATTCAAGGGTTACATCACGATGCATAATGCGCTGATTAACTCTGTCAACATCATCGCGATCAAAATCCTGATCGATACGGGTTTTCAACCTGTCATCGATAACGCCAAAAGCATGGGGATCGAATCCAAGCTCGAACCCTACTACTCGCTGGCTTTGGGCGGGTTAGAAGTAGACTTGCTCGAACTCACCAGTGCCTATACTACTTTTGCAAATCGCGGTCTGCACAATCCCGCTCACGGCATTACCAGAGTGATCGACCAAAAAGGTCATATCATCTATCAAAATAAACCTCTACCCACCAAAGTATTCGAGCCAGATACTACCGCCATTATGACCTGGATGATGCGGGGCGTTGTGAATGAAGGTACGGCTACCTCAGCCCAAATCGGTCGCCCGGTAGCGGGTAAAACGGGCACCACGGACAAAGAACGCGACCTGTGGTTTATCGGCTTTGTCCCCCAATTGGTGACTGGGGTCTGGTTGGGTAACGATAATAATCGACCGACGGGCAATGCCAGTAGTACTGCTGCCTATGCCTGGTCGCGGTTTATGCGCACTGCGGTCACTGATTTTCCCGCTCAGAATTTCCCCCCTCGTCCTGACAATCTCAGCGGCCGTAAGCCAGAACTCAAACTCGATCCGATCCGTCCCCGCTATCGACGAGATCTGCCCATGCCCAAGGATGGCGAGCGCGTCGATGACGATAAGAAGAATAATAATGACGATCGACCGCGCCGTTCGCGGCGGCGGCGTTCGGAAGAAGCCAGCAACAGCAGTTCGGAGGATAATAGTCCGCGTCGCTCGCGGCGTCGCCGCTCTGAAGAGGTAGATAGTAGCAATTCTAATTCGGATACTCCCCGCCGTTCGCGGCGTCGCCGCTCGGAGGAATAAAGGGGAGTCGGCAGGTAGCTATTGAGGCAGTGAGCATGGATTTTGCTAGCTATCATCTCTGGTCGCAGTTCGAGCCAGCATTAGGCTGGGAAGATACTCACTGTCAGATGCAGCGCGGTTGGAGATCGACTCTGGACACCAAGCAGTTTGAGTCGATCTCCACACCACTAGCAGCCACGATCTGGCAAAAAGTGGGTAAATTAGCCCAGCAAGGGGTGTATGAATTTCATCAAGATCCCCTGTTGCTCAAACATCCGCGCGGCTGCGAACGCGTGGCCGATCGATTGTATTTGTATTACGAACTGGCAGCAATCCGCGATCGCGTCATGCAGATTCTCCGCCAATATCAGGCGCAACCCTATCTGCTAGGGCAAGAAATGCTCTTGCTCAATCGCGGCGACGAACCGCTACCACCACCGATCGAGATCCGAGTCGGCGACGATACCTTTCAGCTATTTGCGGCTTTTGATTGTGTCGTTCGAGCAGTGTTACCGTCGCCTGGATCTGTTACTATCGATCGCGACAAAATCCACATCATCGATTTTAAAACCGGACTTGCCGATTTCGATCGCCGTCAAGCCGATGTATACCTATTGGCAGGTAGTTATCTGTATCCAGATTGTGAGTTAGTGGCTTCTTTTTACAATCTAGAAACGATGACTAGCTCCGAACCGATTACCGCCACACCCGATCGCTTAACACAGATTGCCCAGAAATTAGCCCAAATTGCCAAGCTACACCAGCAACAACTGCGGGAATATCAACTCGATCCCGATTGCTTTGATCGCTTATTTCCCGCCCATCCTGGGACTCATTGTCGAGCTTGTCGTTTTAACTATCGGTGTGCCTATGCGGTAGGTTGTTAATGGAGGGTAGAGGGTAAAGGGTAAAGGGTAAAGGGTTAGATTCGTTACCTCAATAACCGAGCGGGGACTGGGTACTATAGCTAATAATCGCGATCAACAGGTGTTAATTATTAACTGTCAACTGGTTTATCTATGACGCTCCAGCACCTTCAACCATTTCAGGTCGATCCCAATCGGATCGATCGTCAAGAGATTGCTAATTTAGTCAATAAAGTTAGTAGCAATAGTAAAGTTAGCGAAATTCAAGGATTATTCGATCGGAATATTTCTCTATGTGCTTATTTACTTGCTACTTACATTAAGTACGATGAAATCTATTTTTTATCGACCAATTTAATTCTTAATCCAGACAACCGCCCCGACTATCTATGTGGTTGTTACCACGAACGCAAGGGTGTCAAGTGGTATGCGATTGTCTTGGCTGCTCCTCATGATCGGACTTGGGATGAAGAGATGCAGCTAACTCCTTCAGCCAAGATTGCCTTTGACAAGTTGAATTATTGCACTAGTAATTTACCGAAGATTTTAGTTGAGAATCAGTTAATTGAAGAAGTTAGTCCCGAACAGATTCGTGGATTGGTAATTATCGGTCAGGATAAAGAGTTTTTCCAAAATCGTAAAAAACAAGAGCGCAAGCGCGATATCAATCAAAATACATCGATCGATCTGCGGACATACGGTGCTTTTATCCGCAGCTTTAATAAAGGCAATCAGGATAGTTGGCTACAGACGCCAGTGACATCACTGTTCGATCGATTTAAAAAATAGGGGATAGCGGATAGGGTCAATTTTGAAGACGCACTCTTCGGGTTTATCGATCGAGAATGTTCTGGAGCGTTGCTGACTGTAGGCATGAAATTTAGGGTAGGGGCAATTCATGAATTGCCCCTAC
>NZ_JANNDR010000081.1:0-1697 GCF_031378165.1 Chamaesiphon sp. OTE_75_metabat_556 | reverse complement strand
TCACAGATCCTTGATATTCAAATGCAATCTTACCAATTAATGCAGTTTGCACTTCGATCTGTAAAACCACACCATCTTTCTCGAATTCACTTTTTAAATCACTTGATGCCTCTGCTATAGCAGGCAAATTAAAGACTGTATAATCGCCATGTTTTACTTTTAAAAGAGTGATTTTATTCCACTCTACATGCTCAGTTGTACATTGTAATGTTTGACGGTTAAAGCTAGCTGACCACTTCATTTCAATGCCATCATCATGAACAACTGAGACTTCAAACCCAATATTACGTTTATTCGTCAATTTTGAATTCAGATCGGATGATTCCCACTGTCGCTTTTTCAACCATCCACTCAAATCGCCTCTAACTTGTTGAGACAAGAAATCAAAAAACTGCAATACCGTTGACTTACCCGAACTATTCAGCCCAACCAAACAACTAAACTTAGCTAAAGGCAACTCAAAATTAACTAAAGATTTAAAATTATCAACTTTGATAGATTTAATTTGCATCTTTTATACTCATTCACATCGGAAATTACCGCAAACAGGAACAACTCAGGAATCATCACATTGTTCATCAACTGTCGGACTGACAATATCCCCTAAAGTACGTCCTTTGCCAGCGATCGAAGCAGGAGCCGTCCGACGTTTAACAACGGGCGTAGGATCGTCTGCCAACACCGTCACAATAATCCGCGCGACAGCAGCAACCTCTGGCTGTTCCTTCAACCAATGAATCTGCCCATTTTCCATTGTTGCTTCATAACTTTTTAGCATCTTTAAAATTGCTCCTCAAATTAATAAACCCGATCCCACCAAACCTTTAATTCCTCTATCTCTAATTTACCCGATAATCCCCTGCAATCCCTTGGGAAACCACAAGATCGAGTGGTAGTCTAATTCGCAATCTAGAGGCTCGATCGAGATTTAACCATTTGGGTTGCGATCGATTATAAATAACAATTTATTTTCTCGATCGTGTGGGCTAATAATTTGAGATCGAGCGATATTGGCGGCTAGGGTTTGGAGTATGTCTCGATCTCGTTCTGGCAATGGATCGATAACTGTTGTTGCGGTGGCAATCCAAATTTGATATTTCTACCACCAGGGTTGAATTATGTCCATGTCATGAATTACTTCTATGCCCGATCCCAATTGGGCAACTATAGATCTATAGTGGCGACACATCCTTTTACCCGACTCAGATAAGATAGCAAAAGGTGCTGATGGTTCGCGAAATAGCCATAGTCCCCATGCTATCTTTAAGTTATTTTCTTTTAAATATTCATCGAGCATATCTTGTCTGACTGCAAGAATATGAAAATTATCTTCATGGTCTATTTGTTGCCTTAAAGAAAAGGCAACAATATTTCCATCTCTATCAATAAATTTACCATTACTAAAATCTACAATTTTCAAGTACTGGCGTAAGCAATTAGCAGGAATTAATTCGTTGATTTCTCCTTCCAAGTTATGCCAGTGGAATTCACAACTTGTTGCTTTTGCAGATATCTTTTTTATTGCCCCTTGTTTGTTTGTAAAAATAATTTTCCGATCGCATTCTATGTCTTCATTCCATCTTGCCCAAACTACTTCTGATGGATCTATGTAAGATTCCGCCGCTCTAATTCCTCCTGTAAGATTATATACATCACTCAATTCTTCATCGGCTATTTTGCCATTTTTTAGTGCAGAC
>NZ_JANNDR010000049.1:0-9837 GCF_031378165.1 Chamaesiphon sp. OTE_75_metabat_556 | reverse complement strand
GAATTATTCGACCAACTCCATAGCGATTTGGAACTCTTGGATGGGGTGGCTTCCGAATTAGATCTAGAAGCGATTCACGCGGGTTATATGACCCCGGTATTCTTCGGCAGTGCGATGACCAATTTTGGGGTGGAGTTGTTTTTACACTACTTCTTAGAATACGCCCTCAAGCCCGGAAATCGCAATTCTAACGTCGGATCGATCGATCCGAGCTATCCAGAATTCTCCGGTTTTGTATTCAAACTTCAAGCCAATATGGACCCCAAACATCGCGATCGCGTCGCGTTTATTCGGGTCTGTACTGGTAAGTTTGAAAAAGATATGACTGTCAGCCACGCCCGCACGGGCAAAACCGTCCGACTATCGCGTCCGCAGAAACTATTTGCTCAAGATCGGGAATCGATCGAGGAAGCATATCCAGGTGACGTGATCGGTCTAAATAATCCTGGCGTCTTCGCGATCGGCGATACAATTTATACGGGAATGAAGAAGCTTGAATATGAAGGTATCCCCTGCTTTTCACCCGAATTATTTGCCTTCCTCCGCAATCCCAATCCCTCGAAATTTAAACAGTTTCAAAAAGGGGTTAAGGAGCTACAAGAAGAAGGTGCTGTCCAGATCATGTATTCAGCAGATGAAGCCAAGCGCGACCCGATTTTAGCAGCAGTAGGACAACTGCAATTTGAAGTGGTGCAGTTTCGGATGAAGAATGAATATGGGGTGGAAACGACACTCGAACCGCTGGGTTATTCGGTGGCTCGTTGGGTATTAAATGGTTGGGATGCTCTCGATAAAGTCGGGCGATTGTTTAATACTTTAGTCATCAAAGATCTCTGGAATCGTCCGGTGTTGTTATTTAAGAATGAATGGAATGTGAATCAGTTATTAGAGGATCATCCTAGTTTGAAGTTAAGCTCGATCGCGCCAATTACGATCGGGTCTTCATCTGTGAGTTAGATTGAATTTGGATGGGGAGAATTGGGTTGCTCTGTTTGAGAACGCCCTCAAATGAATTTGGGGTTAAGAGCGAAAGTCCATTGAAATGGACTGATGGAGATCCGATAGTTCTCTTTAGAGAACTTTTGCTATTAGCCCGTTGGCGCAGCCTCTCGGAACGAGACACTTCCAGTTCAGGGCGGTGCTGGGGCGGTGCAAATATCATTAACCCGAACTAACGTTAATTATTCTCTGAGTTCGTAGGCATTACACGGCTTAGGGATGCTTGTAACTCAGGACTAAACTTGTAGATGTTATTTAAGTCATCAATCGGTTGTTTAATTTCTTTACCACTATCATCCAAGAAACCAATATATTTTTGCTTGGAGTTAAACCAAAGACGGCATAAAGTCTTAGTTGGTTTACCATCAAGGCATATTCCAAAATATTTTTGCGTATCTTTGTATTGAATTCGATTTGGTTCTACAGCTTCTCTTAAAAGAGATTTGATAATAAAAAATCCTTCTAGTTCTTCCTCTGTCGTAACAATGGTATCTTCAGCTTTAATTGAATCGATAATAGGTGATTGAGTTTTTACGATATGCTCACTTCGATCTTCTACTTCACGTTCTATTACAGATCTCAAAGTATCTGTGATACGATCGCTAATCAGTTGATTTATTGAATCTTTTGTGATTTTGGTGAACTTGTCAATGACGCCTGACATGATTTTTCCTGAATATACTTGCGATACAAAAAATTTCACAAATTCAGGGGATGGCTCTAAAAGTTGCTCGGACATGATCCGTTTAATTTCTTTCGTATACATCAAGTTGCTGGCAGTACTTTTTAGCTCACTTGAATTAAATACAGACTTAGAAAAACGCTTTAATTCAGCGACATTAGATTCTTGAATATCTTGCATATTAAATTCAAAGAAAGGCTTTGAATCCATTGCATTTGGTTTTTCTAAATCTGTATAAAAACGGTAAATAATGCCATTAGTTAAAATTCCGAACATGGCATCAGTTGAAGACAGATAGCGATATAACTGAGAACCGTGTTTTGGATGATCTAATTCATAACCACACCACTTACACTCAAATAAAATGACAGGCTTACCATCAACTAAGATTGCATAATCTACTTTCTCACCCTTTAAACCGATCGCATCAGCAGTGTACTCAGGACAAACTTCAGTTGGATTGAAGACATCATAGCCCAATGCACTAAGCAATGGTGATAAAAGCATTTTTAGTAGCTTCTTCTGTCTGAATTTGATCTCGTAGTTTAGAGATTTGTTCGCTGATTTGCTTAATTCGATCGATGAAGTCCATTGTAGATACAAGCATAAAATATATACTTAGAGTGTCCTACAATCAATGACAACTAACATATCATACCTAACTGGTTGCTAATCTCGATCGATTGATAGATCTTGCCAGTGACTTGCTGTGACAAACTGCGCCAAATGCCCGACATTAGTTGTAACGATCGTGACTTCATAGCCTTTAGATTGAAGCTGAATTGCTTGCGCGGCCAGAATCACATCGCCATCGAGTTCTCTCGCATCGGCTGTAGGCATTCCTCGTTGGCGCGATTCTGCCCACAATTGAGCGGCGGTGAGCATAATCTCACTATCGATCGGATAATAATAGATAGCGGACTTGAGTTCGTCAAGCTTTTTGAGTCCATTAATTTTTTTGCCCCGCAGTAGTTCTCGCCGAATCTCATAATCAGCAATTTCTGGCAACACAAAAATTGACAGACGTGCGAGCGATCTTCTAAACCAAATTTGACAATCTCGCACGATCTCATTCGTCTGCTTCGGGTTGGTAATAGCACCAACCACTGATGCGTCAAGAACCAGCAGATGAGTCATGATGGAAAGAATGGACGAGAGGAAGAGAGTCGATCTTCATCAAGTGTTTGTTGTAGAAACTCCCCTGTTTCTGTTTGCTCTTGTTCGTCTCCTTCTGTTTCCCACTTATCTAATAGAGCTAATGTAGCGGCATTCCGACTAGCAATAGACTGTGCGGATAAATCCCATGCTGCGACTGTCTCGTTTGAGGATTCTAGCTCCGATTTTAACTCTTCAATCAATGTCAACTTTTGGTTGGTGGAAAGTTTTCGGACTGTGGGTAATAAGTCTGCTAAGTTCATGTTGTTTCCTCTATGACACTAATTTACACTTTACATGGCTTTCGATCTACCAACCCCTGACAGTATCAATTTTGGACTGGTGGATCTACGACCGCCTTCCCACTATGACAACAATTCTATCGTACCCAAATCGATGCTAATGTGGTTGCTAGTCGCGATCAATGATATACTTTGTTTATCTTAATTCGATCGATTAGCATGAAATCTCAAATTGGTCGCTGGGGAAATTCTTTGGCGATCCGAATTCCTAAATATATCGCCGATGAATTGGCTTTGGGTGTCAATGACGAAGTTGATTGTCGGTTGGAAAAAGGGCAACTTATCGTCGAGCCAGTCCAGAAAATGCCTAAATATACTCTCTCGGAACTCCTCAGCCAAGAACTAGAGCCAGAGCCAGAGATCGATTGGGGTAAACCTAGTGGTGCAGAGGAATGGTAGAGTATCTGCCAGCGTGTGGTGATTTTATCTGGCTGAATTTCGACCCGCAATCGGGACACGAACAGATGGGTAAGCGTCCCGCATTAGTCGTCAGCCACACCGAATTCAACCAGCACCGAGGTTTGATCTTGGTTTGTCCGGTTAGCAATACCAACCGAAAAAATCCGTTCTACGTCCATATTCCTGAAGGTGAAGCTGTAACTGGCGTTTTGATGGCCGACCAATTGAGGTCGCTAGATTATAAATCCAGAGGAGCCGAACTCATTGCCACTTGTCCCAAAGATTTATTGATGGAAGTTCTTGGTAGAATTTATCCGATTATGTTTTAGATCTGACGATTTGGTTCTACTATTTTAACAACTCTGTTTTTAAGCACCCCGACGATCTTGTTGTGTTCGATCGAGGTCGATCGTTTTAAGTTAATAGGAAATACTGATGTTATTAGGTCAATGGCTGGGATTTTTAGCTTTAGTTTTATCACTGTATATATTATGGCAAATTAGGCAAGTACTATTAATCGTATTTGCCGCGATCGTTTTAGCAACATCCCTCAATAAGCTCGCCCGCAAAATTCAACACCAGTTGAGGCTGTCGCGGACACTAGGGGTACTAGCCGCAATCGGGATCTTCGTGACGATTCTAACTGGATTTTTCATTTTAATCGTCCCGCCGTTTATTACTCAGTTTCAAGAATTAACTACTACCAAATTTCCGGCAATTCTCCAGTCAGCAACTCAATGGCGGACGGGCATTCAAGCTTATATTCCCGCACCATTATTTGCTTATCTACCAGATTTGCAGGATCTAGATCGTCAGATTCAACCATTTATTACCTCGGCGGCCGGTCGATCTCTGACCCTATTTTCGAGTTCGCTTGCGGTACTGCTCAATCTATTATTTATGGTGATTTTGACGATTATGCTGTTGGTGCAGCCGCTAGCGTATCGTCAAGCATTCGTGAGCTTATTTCCTGGTTTTTATCGACGGCGGATCGACGGAATTTTGACTGAATGCGAAATGTCTTTAGGCAAATGGGTAGGAGGTGCGCTCTTGAGTATGGTGGTGGTGGCACTGCTCAGTCTGATTGGTTTATTGGCATTGGGAATTCCGCTCGCTTTGGCGCAAGCAATTTTAGCAGGATTACTCAATTTTATCCCGAATGTTGGCCCGACATTGAGTGTCGTTTTGCCAATGGCGATCGCGTTAATGGACGAGCCGTGGAAGGCTGTTGCCATCTTTATCGTTTACTTTGCGATCCAGCAGTTTGAAGGGAATTTTTTGACGCCTTATATTATGTCGCAGCAGGTTTCATTGTTGCCAGCAATTACCCTGATCTCTCAAGTATTTTTTACCACCTTTTTCGGATTTTTAGGTTTGATCTTGGCACTACCGTTAACTGTGGTTGCTAAGGTGTGGATTAATGCGGTGTTGATCGAAGATATCCTCGATCGCTGGACGAACTCGCCCGATCGCGGCAACAAATCCCGAGATCGACAGGTGGCTGCCGATCTAGATCGACAGCCACTGACAGAGACAGAGATAGTCATGACCGATCGGGGCGCGATTGAAGTTAGTGAAGATTGACAAACTGCCACTAACTTCAATCGGTTAATGATGTTTCTTATCAATTTCACCTTCAAAAGGTTGAACGCCAGTGGCCGGATATTCGTTATGATCGCGTCCGAAAATTCGGGCTGCTGCATCTGAAAAGTAACCAATGAATCTATCAATCATGGTGGCAATTTTCATAACTTATGCCCCTACATTTTTTGTAGGTGAATAATGGAATTTTTTGATAACCCAATTATATGGTAGATCGCTCGACTGATTCTGCGAATGTAATAGATATTTAACTATTTGAAGTTAGGTTTGAATCGATTGGGATCGCGATCCTCATTAATGATTAAACTTCACTCAGAGCTTATTGCCAATTTACGTTCGATCGCCAAATTAACTCTCAAATCTACAACACACCCTTAGAACTTGGAATCGTGCCCATTCGCCGCGCATCCAATTCGGTCGCCATCCGCATCGCTCTAGCAAATGCTTTGAACGTTGCTTCGATCATGTGATGGGAATTGATCCCATCGAGTTGGCGAATGTGGAGTGTCATCAGACTGTGATTGACGATCGCGACAAAAAATTCTCGTACCAATTGGGTATCATAAGTCCCGACACGTTGAGTGGGAATCTCCAATCCATAACTGAGGTGGGGACGACCGGAAAAATCCAGCGCGACTTGTACCAAGGCTTCGTCGAGCGGGGCGACAAAATGACCGAACCTGACAATCCCCTTGCGATCGCCTAATGCCTTCGCCACAGCCATCCCAAAGGTAATACCCACATCTTCATTCGTATGGTGATCGTCGATTTCGATATCGCCGATCGCCGTAATGTGGAGATCGAATAAGCCGTGGGCAGCAATCTGGTGGAGCATGTGATCGAGGAACGGCACCCCAGTCTGGGCATGACAACTGCCAGTCCCATCGAGATCGATCTCGACGGTGACATCAGTTTCTCCAGTTTGGCGATGGACTTTGGCAATGCGGTTTGACATGGGAGGGAGTTGTTGGGAGTTGGGAGTTGGGAGTTGGGAGTTACACTTGCCTTTATTTCCCAATGCTTTCTGAACGATCGAGAGAATACAGGGGTTTCGGTGCTCTCATGGCAGTATGAAACTCTGAATTTGGGCATTGGTATTGTTGTTATTGTATCATTTCAGCTAATTCCCCTCAATTCTCCACTCCCAACTCTAAATTCCCAACTGTAAATTCTTACCAAGATTTGGGAACGATAGTAAAGATAATCTTCAGATGCAATGGAATCGGTAGATGAGTGGAATGTCAATGGGTGATGTCTTAATACCAGGGGAAACATTACCATTAATTCCCTACCAATCACAGGATCTCGCACGCTCGATCGAGTCTTTTCGGCAACAGCAGGTAAGTGGCACTCTTCAGTTGGAAGTAGATGTTCAGCCTGATAAATGTTGGCAGCGAGTCTTGATTTGGTATAAGGGTGAAATCACATACGGTGGTAATAAATTAATCGATCGCGGCGAACTGGTGCGGACATTAGTTCAAAAGTTCAAACCAGAGTATTCGCAATCGATCGATGGGTGGCTGATTCAACAATTAGTCTATCCCCATTCGAGTCGCGAATTATTGGCGTTTTTGGTGCAACGCCAGGTTTTGACTTGGGAGCAGATTGAAACTTGGGCGCAGGGACAGGCGGTCTTTACGCTCGAACAAGCAATTAGTTTTGCGGGTAAATATCGATTTATAGAGCAGACAGAGGTGGACTTTTATCATGGCGCGGAAGGCTGTGGCTTGAACTGGAATCAATTGATGATGACCGTCAATACCCGCCAACAGTATTGGGTCAAAATTAGTAATTTGATTCCCGGTATTGCCGCAGTGCCACTGCCACCAACGCCAGCCATGTCGGACAAGATCGCTGAAGCGGCGATCGAACAGCACTCCCGCAAGTGGTTTGACGGCAAACGGACGATCGTCGATATCGCGACCGCGCTCGATCGCGATCCGCTGCAAGTGGCTCGTTCTTATGCTCAATGGGTGCAAATGGGCTGGATGCAATGCCAAACACCGACTGAGGCTGTACCAGAACCACCGCCGCCTGCGGCGATGCCGATCGTCTTGTCTGTAGATGATAGTCCGATCGTCCAAACGCGGATCAAACGCGCCTTAAGCGATCATTGCGAGGTGTTACTGGCAAATGATGCCATGAGTGCGCTGCATTTACTTGCTAGACAGCCGGTAGATTTACTGCTCCTGGATGTGACGATGCCCGGTATCGACGGGATCGAACTGTGTCAAACGCTCCGGCGGATGAGTAAGTTTACGCAACTGCCGATCGTCATGCTCACAGCCAAGGACAAGAGTTACGACCGCGCCCTGGCCGAAATGGTCGGCGCGACTGAATACTTGACCAAACCCTTGGATGATGAAAAATTGATCGCGGTTGTTAATCAGTATGCCAAGGGTGGGCATATTCAAGGATAAGCCGATCGTTTTTACAGCTAATAAGTGTCGTGTCAGCTACTCAAAACTCGATCTTTGGTTTACATTGTCCCCACTTTAGTCCAATTGTTTTTATAGGTAATCGAGATCGTGTCAGCTAATCAAAATCTACTCTTTGGTCTGCATGGTTCCCTCTACGGAATTAGTACTACCTTTGTGCGCGAAATCTGCTGGCTGCCAGAATTGTACTCATTAGCCACCGCGCCTATCGATACGATCGGGATCTTCAATTGGCGATCGCGGATGGTGCCAGTGATGCACTTAGATTTGCGATTTGGTCGGAGTTTTTCTGGCTGTAGTGTGACAGACAGAGTCATCGTGGTCGAGTTTCAAGGTACCTATCTAGGGATTGTCGCTCACGAGGTATATGATGTGCAATTGCTCGCACCCGTACCGCTCGATCTTGCGCTGATTCAGAGTCGCCAATCCCAGATCGATCGCAATTTTATTGTCGGCATCGCTCAGAGTAATGACACGCCAGTTGCCTGTCTCGATCTCGATCGCTTGATTCGCGAGCCGGATGTGGTCGCCGCACTGGGTGAGGAACCAGCAATTATTGCTGGAGCTGATGCTGATTTTTATAGTCGGTGTTGCCCTGATGCTACAGTTGCCGACAGGGCTACCTTTGCTACGCGCGCGCTCCAACTCAAGGAATCAGTAACCAAGGCGCAGAGCACTACGACCGAAACAGGAGTGTTAGTCGTCCAAATCGGTACTGAATATATCGGCTTGCCGCTCGAACTGACGATCGACGTCGATGCACTCGATCGATTCGTCCTCTCCCCAGTCCCAGTCGCACCACCTTACCTGTTGGGGCAACTAAATTGGCGGGGTGAAATTCTACCACTACTGGAACTAGGTGGCGTATTGCAAATTCCCACCCTACCCCGTCAGGAGCTAGTCATCATTCAGGTCAATGATATCAAAATCGGGATCGCCGTCGATCGGATTTTTGATGTCTTTTATCTAGCTACCGATCAAATTGATGCGCTACCACTGTCTGTCAACGATCGACTGCGGGGCTATCTCAGCGGTGTCACCAATTATGCTGATGGGTTGATGTATTTAGTCAAACTCCAAGAGTTGGTAAAACGTGAATTTTTGCCGACTAGCGTGTGATTATGCTCGTTCGCTAAATTCAGTAATATCTATCTAAATTTTATATTTTAAATTTATTCCAGATCGCGTCATCAACCACTAACACCATATGTCGATTAATTTGTGGACGAAAGTCAATCAACTATCCTTCAAAACAAAATCAATCCTGCTAGCGATCGCCTTGGGAACTGTACCCGCTATATCGATCGGGACGATTAACTATTTTCAGATTAGTAACGCTAGTCAACAGCAAGCCATCAAAACTCAAAAAGCACGGGTTGCCAGCATCGCGGATAAACTCAACCGCTTCATCTTCGAGCGCAATGGTGACGTTTCGGTGATGTCTTCACTACCAATTTTTGCGACTGCTAAAGTAGCTGCGATTACCTCGGTGACGGACAAAAACACCTTGCTAGATCGATTTGTGGCGACTTATCTGGTCTATGACAGCATTGCGGTATTTGATATCAAAGGCAAGTTGGTCGCTCAAAGCAAGGGTGAATCCCTAACCAAAATTAATCACTCGACTCGTCAGTATTTTTTGGACGCTGTCAAAACCGGCAAACCAGTGATTACCCCACCAGAAGCGAGTAAATATACTGGTAAAGTCTCGTTATTTTTTGCCGCCCCGATTAGGGATTCAATTACGGGCAACATCATCGGCGTAGTGCGAACACGCACCCCGGTCGATAAATTGTCCACAGTACTGAAAGATTTTGCCACTAAAGAGGAAAATTATCATATCCTCGATCGCCAAACTAACAAAGTATTTATTAGTTCTAATGGGGAGTTTACCAACAAGCCAGAATCCCCCGAAATGCTCTTAGCCCGCACCAAAGGTGGACTAATCCCGCGCCAACCGAATGGGACTAACAACTATCGATCGGAGCTAATGAGTGCGGCTTCCTTGCCCAAGTTGGAAGGGATGACCGAATTGCCCTGGACGGCAGTCGCGACGATCGATGAATCCGCTGCACTCATAGAACTGCAAGGACTTTTTTGGACGATTTTATTGGAGGCTGGCGTTACGGGCGCAATCACAGTCGGGTTGTCGATCTTTTTGGCCGATCGGATTGCCAAATATATCCAAAAAGCGATCGCCACAATTACAGCTTCGGCTAGTGAAATCACCGATACAGTCCAAATCCAGGAGATCGCGGTC
>NZ_JANNDR010000019.1:0-4533 GCF_031378165.1 Chamaesiphon sp. OTE_75_metabat_556 | reverse complement strand
GCGGACGTTGGGTTCCAATAATCTGGCAGATTGCTCGGATTTGTGCCATGCACCTTCCACGACGGCACTTAATGAGATGTTTGGTACCAAAACATCGATCGTCAGTTTGGAAAGCTTGAAGGAAGCTGATTGCGTGGTATTGGCGGGGGCGAATTCGCCTTCCAATCATCCCCGCTTGATGAATGAGCTAATTAAGCTGCGCGAAAAGGGCGCGAAAATTATTATTATCAACCCGATGATGGAAATCGGACTAGTCAAGTTTGGCTCGCCCGCATTTCCAGTGAAGTCTTTAATTCCTGGTTCGGATATTGCTTCGCTTTATCTTCAACCGATTCCTGGGAGTGACGTCGCGCTGTTTGTCGGGATTCAAAAATCTTTAATTGCACAGGGACTTGTGGATCGATCGTTCCTGCAAGCTCACACTGAAGACTGGGAGGCGATTCTAGCGCAGGCACAAAATGTTAGCTGGGAAACCATTACCGCTACCTGTGGTGTCTCTCAAGCCGAAATCGAAACCGCTGCAACGATAATCGGTCGATCGCAACGCGTCGTCTTCGGCTGGGCGATGGGGATTACCCAGCAGACAAATGGTGTCGATAACGTCTACAGTATCGCCAATACCGCCCTGATGACGGGAAATGCTGGCAAAATCGGTGCTGGCGTGATGCCCGTGCGCGGGCATTCCAATGTCCAAGGTTTTGGTTCGATGGGCGTGACGGTGAAACTCAAAGAAGAGATGAAGCAAGCCTTGGAGCGACTGCTGGGGCGACCGTTGACGCTACCGAAGGGTTATCACACCCGCGATCTGATCGAAGCAGCGGATGCTGGTAAGGTGGATAGTCTGATCTGTGTCGGCGGCAATCTCTACGGAGCCAATCCCAATTCGGCGCAGGCAAAACGGGCACTGGGTAAAATCGAGACGATTATTTATCTAGCAACTAAACCGAATATCGGCCACTTTAACGGACTGGCGAAAACAAATACGATTATTATTCCCGTCCTGAATCGGTTCGAGCATCCCTATAAAACTACCGTCGAATCTGGTAATAATTTCGTGCGGTTCAATGATACTGGGGAAACACATTTAAAGGGTGCGGATTTAGTCACCGAAGTCGAATTTTTAACTACTTTAGCCGATCGAGTCTTGGGCGAACAGCCAATTCAGTGGCGCAAACTCGCAGATCCGCGCTATGTCCGGCAACTAATCGCGAGGACTATTCCTGGCTACGAAAAGATTGGCTCGATCGATGAAACAAATGAAGAGTTTACGATTTCTGGGCGGATCGTTACTAGCCCTCACTTCAAAACACCATCTGGGAAGGCCAAAATGTTCGCCACACCGCTCCCAATCCTGACTTTACCAACACCTGAAGACTTTGGGATCGATCGACCGGAGCGCGGTTTGGTACTGGCTTTGATGACTGGGCGCAGCTATTCTCAACACAATACCGTCGTCTACAAACTGGGTGATAAATATCGGGGGATGCCCCACCGCAATTGTATTCTCGTCAATCGCCTCGATGCCGAAAAGATTGGCGTAGCGGCACACGATCGCGTCACCGTCCAAGGCGATGCGGGTAAATTGGATGAAGTTGAAGTGATTTACGGTTCGGTGCGTGCAGGTGCCGCGTTGATGTTCTATCCCGAAGTGAATGTGATTTTTACCGCCCAAACCGAAACTCGATCGGGTACACCAGCCTACAAGCGAGTGCCAGTAGTAATTTATAGCGATCGGTAATCCACTGCTAACCCGCTCCCAACACTTAATTTGGTTTGTGTTAACATCAGAGGAATAATAGGTCTTAAATCCTACAGTAAACATGAGCAAAGTGCTGGTGTTAAATGCCTCCTATGAGCCGCTCAACATTACTGGTTGGCGACGTGCGGTCATCTTGATGCTCAAAGGCAAGGCAGAACAGGTCGAACACAATGGCAAATATTTAGCTAAAGATTTTCCGCTCCCGACGGTGATTCGCTTGCGTCACTATATTACGGTGCCCTATCGAGAGATTCCCCTCACCCGCCGCAATGTACTCAATCGCGACAATCACTCATGTCAATACTGTGGCTACAAGGGCGACGGTTTAACCCTAGATCATGTGATGCCGCGATCGCGGGGTGGGCCAGATACCTGGGAAAATTTGATTACCGCCTGTATGCGCTGCAATGTCAAAAAAGGTAATCGCACTCCCAAGGAAGCTAACCTCCAGCTCGCGACTCAACCGCGTCGCCCCTATAGCAGTCTGCACTATGAAGCGGCCACTCAGATTAATAATGGCGCGCACGCGGAGTGGCGCAAATACATTATCGGGATTTAGATAGTTTGTTTTCAGCCGGATGAATTAAGTGAAGTCGAACAGCGAAGATCGGAGCGTGAAAACTGACAAGCACAAAGATTATCGGCGGTGCGTCAGTTGTCGCAAAGTGGCGGCCAGACAGGAGTTTTGGCGCGTAATCAAGTGTCATCCGACAAACGCGATCGCGATCAATCTCGGTCACACCTGGATGCAAGGACGTTCGGCGTATTTATGTCCGACGGCCAGTTGTTTGCAATTAGCCCAGAAAAAAAACCGCATCGGTCGATCGCTTAAAGCAGCAATTAGTCCAGATATTTATCACCAATTAGGTACGCTGACATTCGATCGTACCTAGTTAGGACGGGGAGACTGGGGGACTGGGGGACAATAAGGACGCTTGCGTTCAAACCCATCATCGACTGTTTCCTAAAACCTAAAACCTTCCTCTATTTCTGCGACTCCTATGTCTTTGGGATGACGCTTGTTATGGAACAAAATATAACGGACAATTCACTGTACGTAGGTTTCTTTCTTCTTTCGGAGATACTACGCGAACGGTGGGTAGGAATAACGATCGAGGCGAATTGCATCTCTAACTTGGTCTAGAAGCTTTTTGGGCGGATTTTGCATAATGTTACAATAATTTGAAAAATTCAGCAGATCCACCTTAAATAGGATGATAGGTAGAAAGTTTCTGCTTTTGCATAGGGAATATGCTGAATTTTTCAGTCTATCTACCCGAGTTTGGGTGGATAGGTAGAAAGTTTCCGCATAATAATAGTTAGGCTTCATACTCAGGAGATCGTATCAGACCAGGAGGAATTGCATGGATCTCGAAGCGGTTCGCAAGATGCTTCAAGAGGTGATTCAACAACAGCCAGTCACCTTGACATGGGGGACATACCTTGTCTTTGCTCTCATTGCTATGTTATCTGCGTACCTTGGAGCATATTTAAAGAAAAAAGGCGAGACTTACGCTACAAGAGAAGACTTTTATATGGTACTCGACCAAGTTAAGAAGACTAACCGAGCAACGGAGGAGATTAAGACAGCTATTGCAAGGCGATCCGATTTCGAGATGCAGGTTCTTCTAGATCGGTACAAGTTGGTTGTTGATTGTGAAACAAAGATTCAGACAATAGCTACAAATGTAAACCGTTTGCGGAGCGGTGTTCAGGTTCCTCCTGATTTCATTAAAGATGAAGATATTGTTCCATTGACGCAGGTATTTGAACAGCTTTCGATTAATCATTGGTTATTGGGAGATAGCTTCCATGACTTACTTCTGTTTCAGTCAAAACTGCTTCTTACAATTGCAAATGAAAAAGATTCAGCCAAATTGGCAACGCATACCGAAAAGTATCAACAATCACTTATAGCTTTTTCTAAAGCTATGGATGATACATTTAAAATTAGCACAATTACATGGAGTGGCGAAGCCTAACAAGCGGCTGCACTCGGAACGGACTTTACTCTATCGGCTTTGATACAAACATTATCGCCGTCCGGTGAGCCGCCAGGCGTTAGGGTGCAATCCCTCTGAGGGTTGTAGTCATAAAGGGTTGTAGTCATAAATCGATTAAAAGGGGTAGCAGTTATGGACAATAAGTACACTAACTGGCTGATGTCTCTGAGACATGTGACAACTGGGCTAATAGTGACCCGGCTGTTCATCGTCTGGATCTTCCTACTGCCTCCATTCGTCAGAGAGGCGATCGCCTGGCTCAAGTAGAAGCCTTTCACTGGTGCGAAGTAAATTTTCAAGAATAGTGATTCCTGTCTTCAATCAAGTCGATTACGCTCAGGACAAATTAGGTTGGAAACTCGGTTAAGTTCTATGATTATGAAAGCAGAGCGACTAAAAACAGAACGACTAGGAGATAGCAGTTCCGCTTCCAAACTTGCTATCAGACACGAGATACGCAGTGCTTTTTCCCTCGCTCTATGGGTTTTCCTCCTCACCCTGTGCTTTGCCTTCTTTTCTACATACCCAGCTTATGCTCAGAACAGCCCTGCAAAGATTTTCATTTCTGGAGACGTAAATGGAGCTGTAGACATCTTCAACCAGCTTGGCACCCCGATCCGTTCGTTTGCTGCGAACTACACCATCGATGACGGCTTTGCAGTTGGCGATGTAGATGGAGATGGGCGAGACGAAATCCTAATTGCTGGAGACGTAAATGGAGCTGTAGACATCTTCAACCAGTTTGGCACCCCGATCCGTTCGTTTGCTGCG
>NZ_JANNDR010000574.1:0-7701 GCF_031378165.1 Chamaesiphon sp. OTE_75_metabat_556 | reverse complement strand
TCCCGTTGAATACTACCCCCAACCAGCGATTCATCAAGGTTTTACCCCGCTGATTGGCAAAGCTCCCCCATAGGATAAATATTGATTCTCCCGCAGCTAAACCACTATTCAACTCGATAACGGGAGCCTGATGTCGTCCGAATCGAAACAACCCCCGATCCTTGAGCCATTCGACGAGCGGATGTAAATCCCACAAATATTGCTGCTGGGGAAAACTAGTTTCCAGGCGACGAGCTTCTTCCCATGCTTGCATGATCTCACTCGGTCGATCGTTGAGTTGTAATAGTTGTTTATCTGACGGACGGATTTCTGGTGGTAGTCGTTGATAGCGTCGCTCCAATTCTGCGGGTATTTGTAACTCGATCGATCTTCGATCTGGTTGGATATTTAGATTGGGGATGGGTGTATCCAGTGCTTGCAGGGCGGTAGCTACATAATCATAGGTAGAATCATACAAGCTCAAGCTCTTGCCCTGCTCGACTGTGGGCGATAATACCTCCTCCTCAGTGGTATTCAGGCTAGTGTCATCGGGATTTTCAAACCAAGCAAAGATATCGAAATCGCATCCTTTGGCTGCATTGGTTTCTAACTGTGCCTCAAATTCTGCCGCAGATACCCCCGACTCGATCGTTTGGGCGGTATATTCCTCCTCTGCTTGAGCGTCGAATACGCCCATAAATACCGAAGGATCGCCAATATTCTTAATCGCTTGCTCGTCTTTGTTTAACAATACTTTGATAATCCGTTCGACCTCATCCATCCGTTCTAATTGCGATCGCGTGAGCAAATAGCGAATTTGGGGTGCTCTGGTTTGCCCATAGCGATCAATTCTGCCATTCCGCTGTTGGAGCGTCATTAACGACCACGGAATATCAAAGTGAATTAATTTATGACTGAGATAATGTAAATTTAAACCCTCCGAAGCTACTTCGGTGGCGAGTAAAATCCGCACCTTAGAATTTTCTTGCCCGAAAGCTTCAACCACCTGATTCTGGTCGGTATCTGGCATACTGCCTTCTAATACCGCGATCGCTTCTGGCTTGAGTTTAAGATCGATCGTCAATCGCTCCTTGAGCAATCTCAAGCTTTCTAATCTACTGGTAAAAATTACCAAGCGGTCTTGGGGATCTTTGCCATTCCAATCAAAATCTACCTGGATTAATTTTAATAATCGCTGATATTTACTGAACTGCTCGATCGATACTTGCTCCAATATCTGGGCTAGATCTGTTAATTCATGCAGATCTGGATCGGTACTATTTACGCTACCCCTCAGCAGTTTTAATCGATTATTAACAGTCTCCAAACAAGCTGCTGGACTAGAGAGAAAAGACTTGAGCAGAGTAGTTTTAAATAACTGCTTACCCTTACGATTACCATCGATTCCTCCCAATTGAAGCTGTTCTAACGCCCTAAATACTCGTTCTTCTACCTCTGAAGCTTGAGCTTCGACTGGTGCTACTTGCCGTTCGGGAATACTCAGTCGTAGATCCCGCAATACATCCTTCTTAAACCGCCGGACATAGAGATCGCCGATGTCTTGTTTCGTGTAATCTGACTCGTCGGCGATCGCGGTCGGATCGAGCATATTCATCAGACTGGCAAAACTCTCTGGACGACCATCATGGGGCGTAGCAGACAGCAGAATCAGCGTATCCGATCTGTTTGCCAACCGTTCGGCTAACTTCGCCCGTTGGGAGGCTCCTTGACCCCGTTTCGCCACATTATGCGCCTCATCGATGACGATAATATCCCAATGCGCCTGTTCTAAGTAGACCCGATACTCCCGATCTTGCTTGAGTGTATCGATCGAGATAATCGTCCGATCGTAGTAGTGAAAGGGATTATGGTTGCCAGGAATTTGCAGCCGAATCCGTTGAATCGTGCCAGAGTCCAATCTCACCAGCGGAATGGTAAACCGCACCCAGAATTCCTTCTGAAACTGCACCATCATCGATTTGTTAGTGACAACCAAAATCCGCTTCCCGCGATCGCGGCGAATTAGCTCGGACACCAAAATCCCGCATTCCAGTGTCTTCCCCAACCCCACTGCATCAGCAATCAAAATCCGTTGTCGGGGTGCCGCCAGAGACTTATAAGCAGGATAGAGTTGATAATCCATCACATCCATCGCCGCCTGCTGTCCCACGTAGGTTTTGCCGTCTTCTGGTACCGTTTGCCGGAGGTGAGACTCGATAAATAGTAAGCTCTCCACGTAACCGTGAGAACGATCGGCAATTAGCTGGGTATGTTCGGGCTGAAGCACTTCCAAGTCAGTTTCGAGTTCTTCAATGAACCTCACCGCTCTACCGCGAATAAACTCCGATACCCCGATCGCTTCAATTACCCTGCCACCATCAGTAGAGCGGCTGGTAGACTTCACCAACCACTCCGCATCGCGACACAATATTCTGGCTCCAGGGGCAATCGAGCTTTGGATTGTCATTTTTAATTTGAGTACTGATTTTTCGATCGTACCTCAATTATCTTGCCAACCTGAAGCTCCGGTCTATTCTCTGCATCCAAGTTCGATCGACCTGACGGCGAGGCTATGTACTTCTACAAACTCCAATGGAAGCTACTCAGTGTCTTTTGCTGTTGTTTGACTGTCTCTATTTGTGATTGAAGTTCGACCAGTCGATCGAAATCTCGAATTATCGCCTCTGCTTCTTGCTGTGGAGGGATAACGATTTGTAATTCCTTCAATCGAGCTAACTGAATTAGCGGGATAGTCGCACCAGAACTAATAGATCGCAGTAGATATTGACCCATTTCTGAAGATAAATACATGAACAAAACTTTAGGTTGGATCTTATCTTTACAGCGCAAAATCAGACAAGATTGATTGACAACCCAAGGAATATCCTTTGTTAGATCTGCTGCATTAGAGACAATTGACACTTTCCCTGTATTGGCTTTGACTGCGATTAATATATCTCCTGATTCGAGAAAATAATTAGGATCGGTTTTGCTACCTTTTTCAATAGTGACTACACGAGTTGGATTCTGAGCATAACCATATTCGGTGAAATCACCGATCGTTATCTCCAAAGCTTCAATACCTGCTTCAGTATTGCTATCACCTGATACTTTTTGCTTGAGTGGGGGCCGAACAAAAGTCACTAAGTTTTTTAAGCCGACCCAGCCCCAAACCCCTTTGGATGCTAGGTGGAAGACCCCCAGATTTTGTGGAATCTCTGGGGGTCTTCCCTTTCGAGAGGAATTACATCCCCTTGGCATGGGGAGATAAATTTGCATAAACTGAGAGTGGTTTTTATGTTTCTTCGCCATTTGTCAATTGTTGAAGAGGGCGATTTTTCTTAGGCAGCATCCGAGCTAGGAAGACTTTTGGTGTAAGCCTCGATCGCTTTTTGATGAGCTGGCGTATCAGAATTTATGAGCCAGTCCAAGACGATCCGAAGATTCCACAACACGCGAACGCTACCAGGCGGATGAAACCAGTAGATTTTCTCCGTCAAAACTTCACGCCGAAGTTGCTTCAGTGTGTCGGCTGACAAGCCGCTACTGGCAACCATCTCTTTCGTTCGCACGAATGGAAATGCTGTTAATTTTGGATCTCTGATTTTTTTACGATCGGTCATAGGCGAACTCCGTGTTTTAGTGTGGACAGGGCTGGAAAAGTGGGTTTTTAGGGGTAAAGCCATCTTAAAATGAAATACCAAGGCAATCATGTGATGTTAAAGAACTCCTGTGTTTATTACTGAGCAAAGTTTTCAGGCGTTTTCTGCGAAATTAGTCTGTCTTTACGTTGTCTAGATTTCGATCGTATCCATTTACCTCGATGATCTGTCTTTTCAATATTGGAAAGCTTACTCTTCCGCAAAACTGTAGAAAGCTTCTCTCTCGATCGAATCATTGCTTACTAAATCGTTAAAAGAATGAAGTGCTATTTCCATATCAGTTGGATTATCTAATCCAAAATATGTTTTATCTCCTTCCATAATCAAACCTCCACAAATAGATATTCTTTAGCGATCGCGTGAGCATAAGTATCAAGCAAAACCCGTTTATCATGCCCAGTTTGTTCAGCTAACGCGATCGGATTTGCACCATTAGCTAAGGCGTGAGAAATGGCAGAATGTCTCAACGCATAGGGTTTGCGATACTCGATGTTGCAGATTTCTAATATTGTTTTCCAACACCTCGCTCGAAAGCGGTTATCGTCGATCGCACCCCCTTTAGGAGCCGGAAACACCAAGTCATCAGGTTTGGGCTGTAATTTCTGATATCGCATCACTAGAGCCGCTTGCAATGTTGGCGAGATCTGAATCGTTCGAGCCTTACCTGTCTTGGTTTTCAGGCTATGGTGTCCGCGACTGATACTTTCACCAATCCAAGCGGTGGTATAGTCCGCCCCCAAATGCTTCCACCGTAAACCAGCAGCCTCACCAAATCGAACGCCTGTATTAGTCAGAAATGAAATAAAGTCAGAGTAATAGCGATATTGGGGCTGTTTGGCGATCGCGGCTCGAATTGCCTGTAATTCTGCGATGGTAAAGAGCTTAACCTGCTGTCTTGGTAAGATCTGGAACCTTACAGCAGCATCCACCCAAGGATTATCGGGAGCCAAATGGTACTTATCTTTAGCCCAATCCCAACACGATTGAATCAACCAGCACCGTTCCTTCGCAGTGCGACCAGAGATGGTTTCTTGACAGATCGCCACAAAATTATCGACCTGACGCTTCCCGATCGTGTGAGCGGGTTGATTGAGGTACTTTTCGAGCATTCTGACGATCGGTTTATAGCGAGACTCGATCGACGATCTAGAAACGCCTTTGTACTTGGCTTGGTGTTCGCCAAACAGCCGAAAGAGTTCGGGTGCTAATATCTCAGTCGCAGTCTTACCAATCGTTCGAGGGCGATATTTAAGTAAAGTGCGATCGTAGTGTCCAGTCTGCCAATCTAGTTCGATCTCAGCTTTCTTGATCTGAGCTAGCGATCGACCGACAGGTGTATCTTTAACACCAAGAGCGAGAGTATGTCTCTTGTCTCCATCGTGCCAGCGCAATCTCAGCCGACCTTCATGGTTTTCGATTTGAATCTTCATTAAATTAAGCGGGGTAATGAGCGGGGTAAAATTGACCCCCATTAACACCCCTTAACCCACTTAGCAAAAAGCTTATTGACAATACAAATGTTCCTGAAAAGTTATAGTACTTCCCAGAAACCCTTATTTATCAACCTTTCCAACCCTATGGACGTACGCCGACTCGAACGGCGGACCTCATCGATGTCAACGATGCGCTCTAACCAACTGAGCTATACGTCCTTGCGGCTCCTTAGTATAACATTAACAAATCTGATGCGTCAAGGCTCAAATTTTTGCATCGATCGATCGAGTTACGATCCAGATGACCCAAAAAAGATCGAGCATAGTCAATTGTTAGTACTCGATGTTAAGATAATCCAATGTCTCCAAGGTTGGCCGATCGGTTTAGGCAGCGGACTCATAATCCGCGAGCGGAAGCTCTAGACAGGTTCGATTCCTGTACCTTGGACTTTACAATAAAGGCTCGTGCCTAATCTGTGCCTAGTGACATGCTAGTTGAAATCATCCATTCCTCCCATTTGGGGATATTGATTTTATACTCAACGTTCTTCGATTCCCCATCTAGTTGACTCAAATCGTCGCCATCTAAATTCGGAATGAGTAGAAAATGCGTACCAGCGATCAACAGTGAGTCTTCAGGCTTGGCTATTGCATGACAGATCGCCTTGCGGATTTGGTAGGAACTCATCTTGCCTGCGAAAATTTGGGCGGCCTTAGAGCTTGTCACCCACTGCTGCTGGGGCGGTTTTTCTAGATACTTAACGCGAGTTTCCAATAAAGCCATTTGTTGTCGTAACAGGGCTAGTTCGGGATTAGACATACTTATTACTTTCAATTTGTATGTTTTCAATGCTGCTAAAATTTGGGTCGAGTCTCCAGGCGAGCGGGCTTTCCGCCAACGACCGATCGGAGCGGAAATAAGGCTAGTTATGGATGAGTCCTTTCCCACCCCCAGTTTCCGATCTCGAAGGCTGTTCTGGTGACGTGATAGAGTTCGCCATTCTTTGTTTTTATCCACACGTCATCAAGACTAAAACGTTCGACTGTCGCAGATTCAATTGCTGGGACTACGCTTGGAATTTTGTTAACCCCATTCCTAAACCAAGCCTGCGGATATTTCGGGCTGGAGTGAGAATTTCGCCATACTCGATCGCCGATCTGGATGCGATTCGATATCTGGGGTGACTCTACTTTCAAGATTGCCGAACGATGAATCTTTCTGTAACCGGATTCACCAGCTATCAGCACTAGATCTTTGTCCACCGAGGCAACTCTTAGTGGATTCCCACTGCGTCCGTAGACGATCGAACCGATCTGAATATCAACACTCATACTCCACCTCCAAATTCTCAAGATCGATATGAGAAAATGGCGTATTTCGATCGTTTGCATCGCTCGTATCGTCTGCAAGATTGGTAAAGTCTCGCTCCTCTGTCGTCTTAGCGCAGACGATACCTTCTGGGTCGATCGTCTGCTTATCGTCTGTATTGCGAGTATCGTCTGCCAGATCGTCTCGATGAGAACTCTTGCCCCGATCGGCATTGAGGCTATCCGCAGACGGTACAGACGGTGCAGACGATCCAGACATTTTTACAGCTTTTTCTAGATAGATAACTCTGGTGCATTTGCGACCTTCGGTGAAATATGCCACTTTGATGCCCTGTTCTTCTAGATCGGGTGCTAACCGATTTAGTTGACGGCTGAGGCTGTTATGCGCCTTGGGGAAGTGTCGCGACCGCCGAAGACGGCGCGCAAGCTTCGATAAGTAGCTGGATCGGTATGATTTGCTAATTCCTCTAGTAACTCGGACGCGGTGCCTTTCCAGACTAGATCGGTATTCTCCATGAGGCGAACGATCGCTTCACCAACAGGTGATGACTCGATTACTACTCGTCTGGACTCCTCTCGGATCCGGTTGAATACCTTCATAAAATCGCCTTCTTTTAATCCAATTGCTTGCTCGCTCGCGATCGCAAATAGGGCATAGTCTGCCATTCGAGGTAAATTTTGGGTTTTGGCTCTAGTTTCGGGAATCCGAGCTAATGTTTGGCTCAGTGCTGTAAGTAGTGCCCCTAAAGTTCTGGGTCTAGCTGCTGCCACCTTTGCATTTAGTTCGGCTTGGGGCAGTCTCTTGTCTTCAGTAATCTCTAATAGTTGTGCCCCCAGTACTCGATCGGCTAGATCGTCACGAGTTACTAGAGCATCGATCGCGGTGATGATTTGGGGGCGAGTAAACTCGAAGGTCGTTTCCTCGTCCGTTGTATGTAGAGTGCGGGTACTAAATCCGGCGTTGCTGAATTGATGTATGATGTAGCGATCGAGGCGGACAAATATTATTCAAAATGGGATAGAAGCTTTGGCTACATTTAATAGTTAGCTGAATATGAAACGGGAACATCCCAGAACTTGAGATAGTGAACTAGTAATCTAACTGAATGTGCCAGCATTTCTTTTGACTTAGAATAGCAAAGTGTCTTGCGATGAAATCTAGCTAAATAGTGTCTAAGTCTTGGATTTTCTCCCTCTACTCTGGTCATATAAGTTTTACAGATAATTTGGTCTCGGTCACGGAACAAACATCGGATAAACTGGCCATCCATCTGTGACATAAAAATAACATTTCCAGC
>NZ_JANNDR010000497.1:0-4445 GCF_031378165.1 Chamaesiphon sp. OTE_75_metabat_556 | reverse complement strand
ATGTATGGATTCATGGATCTGTAGGGGCGGGTTTATGCTATAAATTCCCGCTCTTCACTAGCAAATCTCAACAAACCCGCCCATCCCACCAATAATCTGTCGCTCGATTCATTCTGAAAAGATCTCAAATGGGTTCTATAGCGGGGAAACCTCTGGCTATAATAGTGCGACAAGACAGCAGGAAACGGGGCAAACTACCTAAATGTGAATGCAATTCAACTCTTCACTCCCAACTCCCCCCATCGACTGCCAAAGAATTTTCAGAAGTCATCCAATTGATAGATAATCTCGCATCTAGCTAAATGATAAGATTTGTGTACATCGAAGGTTAAACCAACCACTGTAGTAATACTTCCAACTATTCAACCAGTGAAGTCAGCACTACTCGATCGCAATCGATTTAGTCCTCATCCCACAAAATTCGGAGTAGTTACCATGGCAACCTCATCTACACCAACACCCACAAACATGACGACCGCAGCAGATCGCAACGAATGGCGTTGGGGCTTTACACCCCAAGCTGAAATCTGGAATGGCCGTTTTGCAATGCTCGGATTTGTCGCTGCACTTTTGACTGAATACTTATCCGGCCAAGGTGTTCTGCATTTCTACAACTTGATGCACACCATCAACACTACTGTCGTACGTTAGGTCGATCTCTAGCCTCATGTACTCTCAGTTACGGTATGACGATCGATTGCAGCTCTACGCTATTAGCGTCAACGTCGCTGTGATTCGATCGTCGCTCGGTTTTAGTTTAGAGGAAGCTTTCCCTCAGGGCTTTCTCTAAATTAGCTCCAAGTCTAAATCAAAGCTACTTGCGTCGTGTGGATCGCCACTGTGGACACAAAATAGTCCGATCGCAGTTGCTTAAATATCAGATGTTTACCTGCGTGGAGTCAGGAGCGGCTACAAGTTAACGAACAATATCGATTGACACTGTGCCATCTACCTACAGGGTCAAAGATTCCCAGCCCTTCATCCAGCTAGCCTAACGCCTGTTCCGATCTCGAAGCACATGAATATTTCTGGCGAATCTTCACTACCAAGTCAAGATTCACACTTGATCGTGCGAACATGCTGCCAGCAATCGTGCTAGAGCCAGCCCTTAACCTTAAGAACTATCGATCTCCATCCTATTTGACAGCCATTAGCAGCTTGTCGATCGGATTTGGGCGCACCCCAGCCACCAGCTTCAAATATTTAACACACTCGTGTAGGAAATTTGACACATGAATGCCAGCCCTGTCGAAATCGATAGTCTGAACGTCAAGAGCATGAGTACTCTCAAGTATTACCAACTCTCCTCGATCGCACCGCCACATGCAGGTTATCTCGACAAAACCAAGGCGCGAATGCTTCAGCTCAAAAAATATCACAAGATCAGTCAGGAATATATTTTACCGGTTCCCTACTTGTGTCAGGTTTATCACTTGCTAAATCTCAAGCATTTAGAAAATGTCCATAATCTGAGTCTCAATGGTTTGAAAGTTGGGAATGTCAGTCAGTTTGAAGAGACGACTAGTGGCGGTAGTGTTAAGTTTAAAACGACGCTCGATCGGTCGTTGAATGTCCTCAGAATGTGGAGACAACCGATCGTGGAAGCCGAACTAACTCTCCATACGCCTTACACGATCGAACTGGCTATTCCAGTTTATCGAGGTCGCAAAATTACTATTATCTTTAATATCTTACCGCTTGGCGACAATGCCCACAAGTTATTTATTGATATTTACAGCGATCTGGATGTTCCCAAGCCAATTCTCCAACTAGTTTTTCATTGTGCAGCTTGTGTGACTTTGGTTGAGGATCTGCCCTACCTCTACAAGCTAGCCAATGGAGATTTACACCGTCGCGTCAAATCACGGGGTGTTTCTAATCGTGATACGATGCAGTTGTTCAAGCGGTTTGTCGATCTATATGGATCGAGTTTGGAACAGCATAATTCACTTGGCGCGGTCGAACTAAGCCCTTTGTCATCATCAACTTTAGCCTGCTAAATTTTATTGTCATCACCCATCATGTTCGTGTCGATTTTTATCCAAACAATCCCATCTCTTTGTCAAATGCTCTTCGTGATTGGGGTCTGGTTAGGCTTGTACTATTATCTGCGATCGACCTGGAAAACAGTTAAAAAAGATTGGCAACATCTCAAAAGATTGCACCAAATTCCCTGCGATCGCTGTATCTTTTTTACGGACGAATACAATCTCAAATGTACCGTTCATCCGTCTAAAGCCTTAAATGAAGACGCGATCGGTTGTATTGATTATCGATCGCTTAAGTCTTCTTGAGTTGGGAGTGGGGAGTTGGTAGGCTCGATAGTTGTGGGCGTGCTCAGTCACCTCGTCCCCAAGTCCCTCTATCCATTGACGCCAAAGGCGATCGGACAATTACGCCACTTGGTAGAAAGTAGCCTCTGGCTCGAACTGATAAAATTTGGTGATTACCATCAGTTAGCTAGACCAGCATCAAAATGCGCCACTCCGCTGGGTTGAGCAGTTCAACCGAGTTGGAATGCTGCCATTGCCGTCTGGAATAGCCAATCGGCGATCGCTCGCGATCAAACTACAGGAGCAAAGACATTGACCCACTACTCATTCGAGTGCTATGGACTGGCCTTTTTTGGGATTATCCTGGTGCGCTATCTAGTTTTTGCGGGGGGGACGCAGCTAGTTTTGAACAAATTGTTCGGCGCAACTAGTGCAGCGGCGATCGCCGATCTCGATGGTTGCCCAGGAGCTACAGGAACTTTTGCTGGCAAGATCTGGATGACACCAGCCACCCGCCGCGATATCAAACTATCGATCGAATCTTCGATTGTCTTTGCTTTGAGCGCGGCGGCGATTGCCTCGGCCTATGATGCGGGGTATACGCGCCTATACGCAGACATCGATCGCTATCCACTGTGGTATCTAGGCGTGAGTTATCTGATGGCGATCGTCTTGCAAGATATGTACTTTTACTTTGTGCATAGGTTATTTCATCATCGGTTGCTGTTCCGATGGTGGCACTGCGGGCACCATCGATCGCATCAGCCGACGCCGTGGACATCGTTTGCTTTCGATCCGCTAGAGGCGGTCGCCCATTCAGTGTTCTTAGTGGGGATTGTATTTGTGTTACCACTGCATTTTATCAGTCTGATGGCGATCCTCAGTACGATGACGATTTGGGCAGTAGTCAATCATCTCGGACTCGAAAGATTGCCCGCCAACTTCCCCCATCACTGGTGCGGCCGCTGGTTTATCGGCCCCGCCCATCACGATCTTCACCACCATCAAACTGGATTACATTATGGGCTGTACTTTACTTTTTGGGACAGACAGCTCGGTACCCAATCACCCAATTACGAGCAGGAGTTTGCTAATGGTACTCACTGAAATCAATGTTGACGATCTAAATACACTGATGCACTTTCGGATCGAACGTCTGCTCCACTTGTTTACATCTAGTTTGCCCCATTGTTTGATTCAAATTAATGCTGGTGAACTGTTGGCGATTCATTGCCCCAGCTCGGCGGTCGTGGACGATCTGCTCGATGAATTAGAAGATTTGTGCCAACATGCGTGGCTGATTTTGGGCGTCCACTCGATCGCGGTCTATTTTGGCGAAGAAGAAATTTTGCGTGCTAATACTTATTTTCAGTAATGGCACAGCGCAAAGGTTCGATAGTTGTCTCTCTATCGATCGAGATAAACTCAATTTGCAGTTCTTGACTCGATCGAGCTAGGTCGGACTAGCAACAGATGAATCGTTTAGCAGATAGACAAAATCGGTAACTTTGATAACATTTGGTTATTACAAAAGTCTGCTCGATCAATTTTTCAACAGTTAGTTTAACAACGCTAAATACCATGACAATTAACAAGCCACAGCCAAATCCTACTGCCAAATCGGTCGATGAAATCGAGGCTCAACAACTCGCAGATGCCGAACAGTACGACCGCCACACCCCGGATAGCTACGATCCGCATATTATTCCGGCCGAAACCGCAGCTCGCAAAGAGCGCGAGGGCGAAAATTTCAAACGCTTGCCCAAACATCCTGCCGGATCGGAAAGTCTCGATACAACTGCTGGTTTCACTGTCGATAAAGAAGGGCTAGTCGATAATTTTGGGATCGAACCAGAGATCTATTATGAGACACCTGGTGATATTCCTGCCTCAGAACAGCCTCAATAATTCCCAAGATTGGATAGTTAGATATTTAGATGCGGAGATCGATTTTTAGGAGTGAATGATGATGATGATACAACAACGTGCCCTGGGCAGCTTTGCCAATTACCAGACTGCTGAATCTGCCCTGATCGAATTAGAATCCGAAGGCTTTATGATGGATCGAGTTTCCTTGATCGGGCGAGATCTAGATCGGCAAACCGAAGTAACTGGAGCCAAAACTAGCGAGAATATCACTGATGTTGGCAGTACCCACGAGCATGACGATCG
>NZ_JANNDR010000496.1:0-16156 GCF_031378165.1 Chamaesiphon sp. OTE_75_metabat_556 | reverse complement strand
TCAAAACCCCTGGTAGGGGCAATTCATGAATTGCCCCTACCAGGGGTTTTGAGCCTTTTAAAGGTAAATTACTCCGCAGTAGCTAATTCGCCATCATTGCGATTGCGTTTGCGAGTCAGGAGGTTGAATAATTGAATCCCGATCGCTTTGATCAGATTGCCTTCCAGTTCATTGAACATCACCATGTTCATCCCAAAAGCGGCATTGGCTTCATCGACGACTTCATCGGCTTTGGCTTCATCGATCGGTAGATCGTTCATCGCTTGACGATAGTTGTTCTTGAACGCTTTTTCGTCGGGAATTTGGGCAAATTCATAAAACGCTGTACCTTCGCCATCGGTGAGGTTCATTGCGTTCTGCGCAATTTTCTTGAGGATTTGACCGCCGGAGAGATCGCCCAAGTAGCGAGTGTAGAGGTGTGCTACCATCAGTGCGGGGTCGCGATCGGCGACTTCGTGAATGCGAGCGATGTATTTTTTGGTGGCTTCAGAGGGCGCAACTTGCTCTTTCCAGTTGGCACCATAATAGAAAGCCAAATCTTGCTCTAAAGCAGCTTTGCGATCGAGTTCGGGGAAGAAGACTTTTGCTAGAATAGGGTCGCTAGCGCGCTTGTGCATCTCTTCTTCCATCGCTGAGTAGACGAAGTAGAGATTAGTGACTAGTTTGCGGTAAGATTTTTTCTCAACGGTGCCCTTGAGGAAGCAAGCGATGAATCCCGTATTCTCAGCCATGCTATGGGATTTCTTCGTACCTTCACGGAGCTTGGTCGCTAAATTAGAACTCATTATTAAAAAATTTCCAATTATATATATCCACTAATCTGTTAGCTTAGGATAATTTGATGAGAATTTCTATTAAGATTTATGACCGATCCTACATGCAGGATTGCCTGAATCCGCAGCACTAGTGGGATGGCAATATTTTACCGATCGAGGCATTCTCGATAACCTGGAGCAAAATCACATGACATCGATACCAAAACCAGCGCAGAATTTAGTTAGTAAATACCAGACGCCACAAATTTTACGGGGTAGTTGGTACGCAACTTGGGGGGTAAGTTTATTACTACTAATGATTAGTATTGTGGGCGTTGGTTCTCAACGTAATGCGCTCAAGACAGTTGGTAAAGATGCCGCTCCAAGTATTCTTACAGCTCAACAATTGCAAGACTCATTTGCCGATATGGACGCGAGCTTGGCAAATGAATTGCTATTAAAACCAGGCGAAAATCGTCAAGTATTAGCAGATTTTGATAAAAACCGCAAAAAAATTGCCGATCGATTGGTAGCAGCAGCTAAAAATATTACCTATCCCGAAGAAGAAAAGATCGTTCAAAGTCTACAACTAAATCTTAGTGGCTACTTGTTGAAACTCCAAGCAGCACGAGATGCTCATAAACGGGGCGATTCGATCGATACACTTAATATCTATCGAAGTGCAGCTAGTTTGATGGATCGAGATATTATTCCCCAAGCTATAGAACTCAGTCGCGTAAATTCTCAGTACTTAGAAAACACTTATGCAGAACAACGTACCGTCAATGGCAGTATTGGCTTCCTAATCGCGATCGTAGGCTTAGTTCAGATTGCGATTTTAGTCATCATCCAGCTATTTTTATATCAAAGAATGCGGCGGGTATTGAATTTACCGCTACTGGGTGCGACGGCGATCGCTATAATTTTTCTCGGCTATACAATTAGCTCCTTTATGGGTGCTACCAACAATCTCAAAGTAGCCAAAGAAGATGCTTTTAATTCTCTGCACGCCTTGCGGCAGATGCGATCGCTATCTTACAAAGCTAATGCCGATGAGAGTCGTTATTTGCTCGATCGATCAAATGCAACTCAACACGAACGTTCTTTTAATGACAAAATTGCTAAAATCCTAATAATTCCGCCCACTCTCAATAGTAATAATATTGTCACCAATGCCTTGGAAGATAAGCAGACACCAGGATTGACTGGACTATTAGCACAGGCATTAAATAATATTACTTTTACTGGCGAACGCGAATTAGCAATCGAGACCTTCAAATCATTTAATGAGTATCTCAAAATCGACACCCAAATTCGGCAACTTGCTAGTAGTGGCAAACTTGCTGAAGCGATTGCATTATGTATCGGTGTCAGAGAAGGTGAATCGAATTGGGCATTCGATCGCTATAAAAGTATTCATACCCAATTGATGGATCTCAACAAAAAAGAATTCGACCAGAATGTCGAACTCGGTAACGCTCGATTAGCAAATTTTGAAGTTATTGCAGCGACTGCGCTCGGTAGTGTGGCGATCCTGACTTTGTTTGGACTTAGACCGCGATTGGCGGAGTATCTTTGAGAGAGGGTAGAGGGAAGTTATCAATACTTTACTTTTTGGTCAAGTCGTTAGCCGCCGATTAAAATCGGGGCTAACAATACAAAGTCCGCCTACGCGGACTGAGAAATTAGTCCGCGTTGGCGGACTTCGCATCACTAGCTGCGACTTCAGTCGTCAGCAGTTCTTGACCGAGAGGTATTGAGGTAGTTGTTACTCTAGGAGATCGAGTATCGATCGCTCTCAGTACTGAGTATCAGCTAACTTTGGGGTCTGGATGGCTGGTATGATTGCTGATGTGCCAGTATTTTCGATCAATTTGGATCGATCGAGCGGTATCAAAATCAATATCTAAAATATTATGAAAATTTTATTTGTCGCGGCGGAAGCTGCACCCATCGCGAAAGTTGGTGGGATGGGCGATGTCGTTGGTGCCTTGCCCAAATTCTTGAGGAAGATGGGGCATGATGTGCGGATCTTCATGCCTTACTATGGCTCTTTGGTAGGCAAATTGGATATCCCCTCCGAGCCAGTGTGGAATGGCTACGCGATGTTTAACCACTTCGCAGTATATGAGACAGTCTTACCTGGCACGGATGTCCCCTTGTACTTGTTCGGACATCCCGTCTTCGATCCATTGCGGATTTATGGTGGTGAAGATGAAGATTGGCGATTTACTTTCTTTGCCAATGGTGCGGCAGAATTTTGTTGGAATTATTGGAAGCCAAATGTACTGCATTGCCATGACTGGCATACGGGAATGCTGCCCGTGTGGATGCACCAAGATCCCGATATTAGTACCGTATTTACTATTCATAACTTGGCTTACCAAGGTCCGTGGCGATGGTATCTAGAGCGGATTACTTGGTGTCCGTGGTACATGCAAGGCCACAATACCATGGCCGCAGCAGTCCAATATGCCGATCGCGTGAATACCGTATCGCCGACTTATGCCGCCCAGATTCAGACGATCGAGTATGGTGAGAAGATCGAAGGTTTATTATCATTCGTGAGCGGTCGATTGTCAGGAATTGTGAATGGGATCGATACGGAAGTCTACGATCCGGCTACTGACAAAGCTTTAGTGCAAACATTTACCGCCAAAACGCTCGCAGATCGGAGCAAGAATAAAGCAGCACTCCAACAGGAAGTCGGATTAGCGATCGATCCCGATCTGTTTGTCGTCGGGATGGTGTCGCGATTGGTGGAGCAAAAAGGTTTGGATCTGATGCTTCAGACGCTCGATCGCTTTTTGGCGTATACTACCGCTCAGTTCGTTGTCTTGGGTACTGGCGATCGCAATTATGAGACGCAACTATGGCAATTAGCCTCGCGTTATCCTGGGCGGATGGCCACTTATCTGATGTACAACGAATCGCTCTCTCGACGCATTTATGCCGGATCTGATGCCTTCCTGATGCCGAGTCGATTTGAACCTTGTGGGATCTCCCAGATGCTCGCAATGCGCTATGGCTGCGTCCCCATCGTCCGCCGGACGGGGGGATTGGTAGATACAGTGAGTCACCACGATCCGCAACATCACCTGGGTACAGGCTATTGTTTCGATCGCTATGAAGCCTTGGATCTGTTCACTTGTATGGTACGTGCAGAAGAAAGTTTCCATTATCAGCCGCAATGGCAAGAACTCCAACAACGCGGCATGGCCACCGATTTTAGTTGGGATAAATCAGCCAAGGCTTATGAAGAATTGTATAAGTCTATTTTGATTGGATAATTTCCGCCGTCAGGTTGAATGTTGGTGCGAAAAATCGACATTCAACCCGATCGAATTTATATTTACGATCTCGATCTAAGTTGGCGATAGCCTTTCCTTGGAGAATCGAGAAACCCTACCCACTGATCGATTCCCATTGCGGAGCTAATGCGAAGCGCGCCCCGATTCCTACAAACCAACCCTTGTGCAGGGGAGTTTGAGGGGCGGCACCCCGCTCCTCAACGGGGGGACTGGGGGTCGGAACCCCCAGATCCGGGTTTTGCCCACACCAGGAAAACTCGCAACTAACAAGTATTTATAGTTTGCCGATCGGCTTATTACAAGCAATTAAATACGAGCCTTAACCCATTGGCGTAGCCTCTGTCTTGACCCAAACACATGCGGAGGAAACCTCCGCGTGATTTGGGTCGCTCCGTAAAGAGACACTGACATCAAGCTATTTTTTGCATCAGTTACACTGTATTTCCCCTCTAAAATGGCGTACCGCAACCCCACACCAACTACAGATATCATCATCGAACTCATCGATCGACCCCATCGCCCAATCGTCCTGATCGAACGCCTCAACCCCCCCCATGGCTGGGCATTACCAGGCGGATTTGTCGATTATGGGGAGTCATTAGAAACCGCCGCCATCCGCGAAGCCAAAGAAGAAGTCGGGCTAGAAGTATCTTTGATCGAACAATTTCACCTGTATTCCGCACCCGATCGCGATCCGCGCCAACATACGATCGCGTTAGTATTTATTGCCACAGCAACTGGCGAACCGATCGCCCAAGATGATGCCAAAAGTGTCGGCATTTTTAACCCCTGGGAAATCCCTTCCCAATTATGTTTCGACCACAGCCAAATCGTTCGCGACTATTTACACTATCGACATTATCAGCTCCGTCCGGAAATTAGGCTGTAGGTTGGGTTGAGCAAAGCGAAACCCAACGAAAACGCCAATATCCTAGAGATGTTGGGTTGAAAAATGAAACCCAACCTACCTTAGCCCCAGATGAGTAAAATTAAATAAGTCCTACAATCTAAGGCCGATTCATGAGTACTGCGACAATGCCCCAACTGAGCGACTTACTCAACTCTATCGATCTCCCTGTCGATTGGGTGGGACTGCGAAAAGTCCGTGAAGTAGCGATCGCTCGATCGGCACGAGACGGGATGCCCCAAAATAATGGGACGACGATTAGTGAAGGGGTGATGGTCGAAGTTTTAGTCAATGGTCAAATTGGCTATGGTGCCACCAATATTCTCACCCCTACAGGGATTCAAGCCGCTGCTACTGCCGCGCATCAGCAAGCGATCGCCGCTAGTGCGTATCAGCTTTATCCGATTACTACCGTCCAGCGACCCAAGGTCGTCGGGCAATATGTCTCGCCCACCCTCCAACCCTTTAACAGCCTGACTCCTGGCGAAATTAGCGAGCAACTGAGCAAGATTTGCCACACGCTCAAAGTTGACGATCTGATCGTCCAAACCAGTGCCACGCTGATTACCCGCGAAATCGAAAGTTGGTTTGTCAGTAGCAATGGTTCGGATGTCTATCAAAAATTCTTGCTGATGACGACCGATTATGCTGCGACTGCTCAGGATGGGGCGATCGTCCAACATCGGAGCGATCGCGGTGGACTGGCAAAATGTTATCAGGGAGGGATGGAATATTTTCTCACCCCTAATCTCTGGACGCGAGTGCAACAGGTGGGGGAGCAGGCAGTAGAGATGCTCACCGCGATCGAATGTCCCACCGAGACAACAACGCTCGTGCTCGCACCGGATCAACTACTCTTACAAATCCATGAAAGTGTCGGACATCCCCTGGAATTAGATCGGATTTTGGGCGATGAGCGCAATTATGCGGGTGGGAGCTTCGTCCAGCCAGCGGATTTTGGCAATCTTGTCTACGGTTCGCCACTGATGAATATTACTTTCGATCCGACTGTGACGGGGGAGTTTGCCAGCTACAGTTTCGATGATACGGGGGCGACTGCGACGCGGGAATATATCATTCGCGATGGGATTTTGGAACGGGGCTTGGGCAGCTTGGAAAGCCAAGCCAGATTGGAGCTGCCAGGAGTTGCTTGCAGCCGTGCCTGTAGCTGGAATCGTCCGCCGATCGATCGGATGGCAAATATCAATCTTGAACCTGGGGACAAAAGTTTTGATGAAATTATTGGTGGGATCGATCGAGGCATCTATATGGAGTCCAATCGTTCGTGGTCGATCGACGATCGCCGTCACAAATTTCAGTTTAGCTGTGAGTACGCCAAGCTGATCGAAAATGGCAAGTTGACGCAAACCGTCCGCAACCCCAATTATCGTGGGACTACGCCTCAATTCTGGGGGAATCTAGCTCAAATTGGCAATGCCAATACTTGGGAAATGTACGGTTCTCCATTCTGTGGCAAAGGCGAACCCAATCAAATCGTCTGGGTAGGGCATGGCGCGCCAGTGGCTGCATTTACTGATATTGAAATCTTTGGTGGGGATTAACGACCTGGAATCTGAGTGGGGCAACCCCTAGAATATATAAAAGGAGAATATTCAAGGGAAGTTATGACCGATCGACTGATTCGAGCAACAGCAGCAGGTGGCAAAATTCGAGCAGTAGGGGCAATTACCACCAGCCTCACCGAAACAGCCAGAGTACGCCATCGGCTCTCGGCAGTATCCACAGACGCTTTAGGGCGGGCGATGACTGCGGCATTATTGCTGACATCGGGCATGAAAACCAAATTTGCCCGCGTCAATCTCCGGATCAAAGGCAATGGCCCTGTGGGTGGGTTGATGGTGGATGCGGGTGTCGATGGCACTGTCCGAGGCTATGTCAACAATCCCCATGTCGAAATACCGCTCAATGCCGCTGGTAAACTAGATGTCGGTGGTGCGATCGGCAATGAAGGTTTTGTCTATGTCTTTCGGGATCTGGGTTACGGTCGTCCCTACTCTAGTACTGTCGAGCTAGTATCTGGGGAAGTGGGTGATGATGTTGCTCACTATCTATTTAGCTCCGAGCAAACTCCATCAGCTTTGGTACTCGGTGTCTCGATGAACGCGCATAGTGTGCAGTCTGCGGGCGGGATCTTGATTCAAGTGCTACCCAAAGCCGCACAAGACGAGTCATTAGTGACCCTATTGGAATCGAGAGTCAGTAGTTTACAAGGGTTCACCCCTTTACTCCAATCAGGAAAAGATCTGCCAGAGATTTTGGAAGAGTTGCTCGGCGATTTGGGACTGAATATCTTTCCCGATGAAAAGGAACTCAAATTTGATTGCCCTTGTTCCGAACAACGGATGCTGGGCGCACTCAAGCTCCTGGGTACAGACGAACTGAAGGATATGATTGCCACTGACAAAGGTGCGGAAGCTACCTGTGATTTCTGTGGCGAAGTCTATCACGTTAGTGAGGACAAACTCAGTCAATTAGTCGGCGAATTGCAGGTTCAAACTTAATTACAGCACTTTCCAGTAATATGCAGTACGTTACTAGTCTGGAGAGCGGGGAGCGGGGAGCGGGGAAAGATTGTACTTCACAATCTAGGAAAGTGCTGTAACGTCAGTTCGGGTTAAGGATTTTCGATTGAGAAACTCCACCCACAGATCGATTCCCATTGCGGAGCTAATGCGAAGCGCGCTAAGCTACCCACAAATCGAACCTTACGCGGGGGAGTTTGAGGGGCGGCGTAACGCCACCTCAACGGGGGGACTGGGGGTCGGAGCGACGCGCGCTCCTCGGCTTTGCCGAGGGTTTAGCGCGTCAAGACAACCCCCAGATCCGGGTTCTGTCCCCACAAATCAAACCTGCGTCACACAAGTTCTAATCGTTTACCGATTGGCTTGATACCATCAATCCTTATCCAGAACTAACGTTATTTTATATACCTGCTCCCAGTTCCAAACAGTAGATGGATCGAATTCAAGCAAAATTACAGCAGGTTTGGGGCTACGATGAGCTGAGATCGCCCCAACGAGAAATCATTGAATGCTTGCTCGCCGATCGCGATGCACTGATCGTCATGCCTACGGGTGGCGGTAAATCCTTATGTTTCCAGTTGCCAGCATTATTGAGCAATGGCCTTACCTTAGTCATTTCGCCTTTGGTAGCCCTAATGGAAAATCAAGTCCAGGAATTAACTGCCAAAGCTGTAGCCGTCGGTTTGCTCCATAGTGAAATCCCCGCAGTTCAACGCAAGCAGACGTTGCAAGCCCTATCAAATCGCCAATTGCGGCTGTTGTATTTATCTCCCGAAACCTTACTTACGCCCGCCGTTTGGTCGAGATTATGCGCTCCCGAACTCCAGATCGATCGCCTAATTCTCGATGAGGCACATTGTCTGGTGCATTGGGGCGAAACCTTTCGTCCCACCTATCGCCGCTTGGGGGCGATTCGGACTGCCTTGATCGAGCATAAACCGATCGGTACCAAAATCTCGATCGCGGCCTTTACAGCGACTGCTGACCCGATTTCACAGCAGACAATTAAACGTGTCCTCCAACTAGACAAACCAGCCGAATTTATTCTCAATCCTCACCGTCCCAATCTGCAACTATCCGTCCGGCAGATCTGGACGCCACGAGGGCGAAAAGAGTTGCTCACCAAGTTTATCGATCGATATCCCCGGCAATCGGGCTTAATCTATGTGAGGACGCGAGACACTAGTGAAGAATTAGCGGCTTGGCTATCGGCGCGCGGCGATCGCACGGTAGCTTATCATGCTGGTTTGAGTCCCCAATCGCGGCGGCGCGTCGAGGGGGAGTGGTTGAGTGGCAAACTGCAATATGTGGTGTGTACTTGTGCGTTTGGGATGGGGATTAATAAAGCAAATGTGCGTTGGATTGCCCATTTTCAACCGCCAGTATTACTCGCTGAATATATCCAAGAAATCGGTCGAGCGGGACGCGATGGCCAGCCATCGGCGGCGTTATTATTAGCATGTGAAGCGACGGGGGTATTGTATCCCGAAGATCGCCAGCGCAATCGCTTTTTTATGGAGAGTATCGATCGCTACTACCATCTGGCCACAGCTCTAGCCCAGCAACTTCCAGCTAGTGGCGATGTCCATCAAATCGAGCGTCAGTTCCCACAAAGTTCAATCGCGTTATCCCTGTTGCATAGTGTCGGTGAATTAGCTTGGGACACGCCATTTAATTACCGTCGAGTCAAAAGAGATAAATCTCCCAATTGGCAGCCATTAAAAGTGCAACAGCAGCAACTATTTAGCGGCGTTCCCAATTACATTAAATCTGCTGGTTGTCGTTGGGAGTATCTACTAACTGCATTTGGTTGCAAGCCGCAATCTCCAGCTTGGCGGTGTGGTAATTGCGATCGCTGTTTGGCGCAAACATAGTCAAGCGCGTTTAAATTAGTCGAAAAATCTTAAGCCAGCACGAATCATCCCCTCCCAGGATGAGATATTACGCATTACCCAGTAAAGTCGATCAACAGTTCAAAATTCACAAAAAAAACAACCTTACACAAGGTTGTTTCTCGATCGTTAGTCACTAGCAAATCGATCGATTTGCTAGTGGCAAGCTAAGATCGATCTCGTTATTTACCGATAAATTGGGTCAAACTTGCGAGTAATTCCTGCTCTTTGAACGGTTTGGAGAAGTAGCCGCTCGCGCCGAGATTCATCGCAATCTTGCGATGCTTGTCGCCACTGCGGGATGTGAGCATCAAGACGGGGATATGTTTGAACGGTGCCAGACCTTTGACCGTCGAGAGGAAGCCGTAGCCATCCATTCGAGGCATTTCGACATCGCAGACTATGGCTTGAACTTGGATGCCAGATTGGAGTTTTTCGATCGCTTCTTGACCATCTTTGGCTTGCTCGACCAGATAACCCGCTTTTTCGAGGGTGAGAGCGACAAAGCGGCGGACGTTGATCGAATCATCCACAATCAGAATGCGGGTGCGTTGTACTGGCGCGACGGTTGGAGCGGTTTCGGTGGGCTGTTTATTGAGTAAGTCGAGCGTGCCACCGATCGCATTACCACTAGCCAAATCGCCATCGATCCAGCGGATCAACTCGATCGCATCGACTAGCGGTACGATCCGGCCATCGCCGAGAATTGTACAACCAGTGAAACCAGGTGGCATGTTCAGATGCCCTTGGGGTTGACGAATCGTGACTTCTTGCTCGCCCCAGAACTTATCGATTTTGACCGCGACGATATCTTGGCCTTGGTCAAGCATCAAGACGGTCGGACAGTTGATGGTGGGGAGGTCGGATGCGGCGATTTGGGGGTTGAAAGCAGGCATCCGCAGGTAGTTCGCGGGTTCGATCAGCCGGACGGTAAAGTTTTCCCATTGCAGCATTTTCTGTCCCGCCGTACTGACGACGCGATCGTCATCGAGGATCAGGATTTCTTCGACAATGTTACTAGGAACTGCTAGCCACAAGCCATTGACTTCGACCAAGAGGACGCGGACGACAGAAAGGGTCAGCGGCACGGAGATCGTAAAGGTCGTACCTTTACCCAATCTGGTATCGACAGTCACATCACCGCGTAAGGCGCGGATATTGGTACGGACGACATCCATGCCGACACCGCGTCCAGAGAGATCGGTAACTTTGTCAGCGGTACTAAAACCTGGTTCAAAAATCAGATCGATCAGTTCGTTATCCTTGAAATTGGCGATTTCGCGATCGTCAATCCCCATTCGTTTGACTTTGGCGCGGATTTTATCGAGATCGATTCCGCCGCCATCATCTGAGATCGTAATTACGGTTTGGTTGCCGCGATAGGTGGCACTGATTTCGATCATCCCCGCGTCGGGTTTACCACTGGCACGGCGGACGGCACTAGGTTCGATGCCGTGATCGAAGGCATTGCGGAGTAGGTGCATCAACGGATCGCCGATCGCTTCGAGAATGCCCCGCTCGATCGGCGTCGTACCACCTTTGAATTGCAGATCGATCGGTTTGGCATGTTCGATCGACAGGTTCCGAATCGCTCTGGGGAACCGATTGAACAGTTCGGAGATCGGCCGCATCCGCACCTGTGTCAAGCCAGTTTGCATTTGTTTGGCTGTGCGGTTGAGATCGCGATTGGTGCGTTCGGTATCGTTGAGTTGGAGATCGAGGTCGGTGGTGAGTTCCTCGATTTGCACGATATTGTCCATCACTTCCTGTGAGAGGATGTGCAATTCGCTGTAGCGATCGAATTCGAGGATATCTAGGTCGCTAGTAACGTCGCTAGACGAGCTACTCTCACCCTGAACCCAAGTTTCTTCAGGAGATTGAGACCGATCGCCCACCTTAAGATCGTAGGCTTCACGGAGCCTGAAGTTAGATGTTTCGAGTTGTTTGACCTTCGCCTGGAGATTGACAACTAATTGGCGGATGCTCTGGAGATTGAGATTCAAGCCATTCCGATCGATCGTCAATTCGCCAAATAAGTCGCCGATTTCTTCGAGTTGCTTGGTGGCGACGCGGATTGTCTGTTCGACTTCAGCAACTGGCTGCGATTGTGCGGGAGTCACTTTGGCGGCAACGAGCGGATCTGATGCAACGATCGCTTCAGATGCAGCATCTAAAGCTGAGAGCAATTCAGCCGCTTCCTCAGCCAGATTGTTAGCTGAGGATTTAGGTGTGATTTTGAATACAGCCGAGGAGATCTCTGCTGGTTCCATTTCGGTGAAGAAGCCAGACAAAGCCGATAATAGTTCTGGCACGTCGGTATCAAGCGACAGATCGCCGCTGAGATCCAACATTTCAAACGCATCAACGAGATCTTCACCCGGTTCGGTATCGCTAGTCATCGATCGATCGATGATGAATTCGTCAAGGAGATCGGTACTGTTGGTAATCGTCGAGAACGTCGCCCCGGCCTTGAAGACTGGGTTCGGCGGGGTCAGCTCGTCGGATTTTTGTTCGTTGGTGGCAAATTCGTCGAGATCGTCACTGTCCGTAATCGTCGAGAAAGCTGGCTGTGTAGTTGATGCCGCAAAGGGATCGACCAGCGTCTGGAAGTCACTGGCACTAGCAAAATCGCCAAGGATCGTGGCCGATGCTGCTGTTTGGGCTGCGGCATCACCGAAATCGGCGATTTCAAAGCTATTGAGGTCGATCGTGCTGTGGCGATCGGGGCGCATGGAGTCGCGATCGATCGTTTCGTTCCATTCAGGGATTGTCTCGGCTTCGCTCAAGGGGATGATGCCCGATCCGGGGAGTTCGATCTCCCCAGGTAGATTAGCCATTTGACCGATTAAGACCATCGCCTGAGTGCGTCGCCAAGCAGCTAGTGCCAAGGCCGCGATCGCCCGAATCTGATGGGGTTGAGACTTCAGATGTGCTAGCACTGACGCACACAAGTGACCCAGTGCGGGCAATTCGACCATTTCGGCCAAGCCGCCCAATTCCTCAGCACTGACCATCAATTCATCATACAAACTATTGGAATTATCGCTATTGACCGATGACTCTAATTGGGTCAGGGCGCGTTCGACTTCCGATTCAAACAAGAATGTCAGAATATCTTCACCCGATTCAGAGGCTAACATATTTGCCTCATCTTCAGGATTGAAATCGCCCAAGCGTTCGCGCAAGCGATCGAACAAGGGATCGACGTGAGTTTTTAACCACGCAGCATCAGCATCTAGACCTTGCCGATTGAGATCGACGATCTGCCGGAGCCTATCGATCGTGGCGAGCATCCATTGCTCGACATCAGCATCGGGCGGCTCAGATCGACCATACTGAATAATTTTAAAATAATCTTCGAGATGGTGCCCCAATTTTGCCAGGGTGGTATAACCCATCATCCCCGCACCACCCTTGATCGAGTGTGCCGAGCGCAGGAGTGCGTCCAACTGCTTGCCTGTCACTTGACCAGTACCCAGTCCCAGCAGTCCCGATTCGATAACATCTAAATAATCTGTCGCTTCATCCAAAAATTGGAGTTTGACTTGTTGTTCTTGATCTGAAGTAATCATCGGGAGGATAGTGGATAGTGGATAGTGGATAGTGGATAGCGGTGGATCGTGGATAGTGGATCGTAGATAGTCATTGACGGGTTTCAAGATTTAAGACGCTTGCGTCCTCCTATTTACCATTCACCATTCACTATTCACTATTCACTATTCACTACTCACTATTCACTAATTCCGATCGACGTTAACTTTAAACTTACCTACCGAAGCTTGGAGGGCTTGGGCGATGGTAACTGTTTGTTGGAGCGAGGTAGATACCTGCTTGGAGGAATCGGAGGTCTGTTCAGAGATTAAGGCAACTGCGGCCATGTCTACCTTGACAGCTTGGGATGTTTCGACTTGATCGATCGTCGCGGTCGAGATCGACTGGAGGAAGACGTCCATTTGATTGGACAGGGCGATAATCTGTTTCAAACTGGTTTTGGTCTGTTCGACCGATTGGGTACCTTCGACGACCTGAGTAGTACTCAGCTCCATTGCTTGGGCGACCGCGCTGGTTTCTCGTTGAATGGTTTCGACGATTTTTTCGATTTCTTTGGTGGCGGCGGCTGATTGTGCTGCTAGTTGACCGACTTCTTCGGCAACGACTGCGAAACCGCGTCCTTCTTCACCAGCTCGGGCAGCCTCGATACTCGCGTTAATGGCGAGGAGGTTGGTTTGGAGGGCGATTTGGTCGATCAGTCCGGTAACTTTGGAAATCTGTTGTGAAGATTCACCCAAGCGTTTTACCTTCTTGGCAGTTTCGGCGATCGTTTCGCGGAGTTGGACGATACTTTGGACGGTACGATCCATCGCTTGACCGCCGACTTCAGCAGTAGAAGCGGCAGATGTGGCAACAGTCGCCGCCTGACGGGCATCTGCGGAAACCGATCGAATCGAATCGGTCACTGTTTCGATTTTGGCCAGCGTAATTTGGATTTGGTCGGCTTGCTTGGATGCTGCTGCTGTGAGCAAACGAACTTCTGTTTCGTTGTCACCGACCGAGCCGTTCACTTTTCCGGCAGCATCTTTTACTGTGGTGACAATGTCGCGGAGACTTTCGATAATCGAGTTAAAGAAGTCACCGACGATCGCGATTTCCCCGTCGCTGATTTCCGATCGGACGGTTAAGTCACCCTCGGATGCACCTTCAATTTCCATCAACAACCGCAACAATTCTTTTTGGCGACGTTCGTTTTCTTGCTTCGCTGTTTGCGCCCGTTGTTCGGACGCGACTGCTTCATAGAGACTCCGTTCGGTAGCGGCAAAACCACCCAAACCAGCGGCGATCGGCGTCGCAAATTCTCTCAGGTATTCAGTTTCCCATTCTTGCCACTGATGGATGTTGCCACAGTGATGAGCGACAAGCAGTCCCAGCAAGTTCTGACCTTGGAGGATCGGTACGACCAAATTGGACTTGATCTGGAGTCTAGTGAATAATTGTTTGTGGTCGGGATGATAAGTAGTCGCCATCACATCATCGGTGGCGATTGTCCGACCATTGCTATATTCAGCCATTAGTTCTGCTGGAATACACGGATCTTCGATCCGCTCGGAGAGCGCACTGACAAATCCTGGGATGACGGCTTCCCCAGCGATATGACCGCTGAGATCGGGGAAGAAGCGATAGATAACCAGCCGATCGGCAGCGAGTTGTTGCCGCGCTTCTTCGAGGACATAGCTGAGTGGAGCCGCCATATCACCCGTTGTTTGCGCGCGAGAGACTTCCGCATACAATTCCGTCCGTTTATTTTGTGCGGACTGCACGAACAAGAGATCTTGAATTTGACTGGCCATCAAGTTGATGTTGGAACCCAATTGGCCGATTTCATCACCGCTGGTTACTTCCAGGCGATCGTCAAAGTTACCTTGACCGATTTTGGCGACGACTTTTGCCGCGTTGGCGATTGGCTGGGTGGCGCGATTGGCAATTAAGGTGGCTAGTCCAAATGTAATTGCGGCAGTGACGCCCGCCCCAAGCAAAATCGTCAGCAGCAGTCCGCTCAAGGTGCTATTTGCTGCTTCTTCATCGATTGACGAGATCGCCACCCAGGGTAACTGTTGCATCCCCTCAAGTTTGGGTAAGGTTGCCGCACTCAATAGTTCGGTGCGACCTTTACTTTGATGCGAGACCAATTCCTGTGCATTCTGTGCTGCTTTAATATCCGCATCTGGTGATTTACCAGCATACTCACCATTGGAACTAATAAAGATATTGTTGCTACGAGTATCGAGAATGTGATAGTTCTGGCTTTTCGTTGCTAGATCTTTGAGTGGTGCTTCCAATCGTTCGATCGGCGCGCGCGTCCGCACGATCGCGACAATCTGTCCGGTAGTACTATCTTTGATCGGTGCCGCAAAATGCACTGTCATTTTGCCACTACTTTTAGAGATTTCCGGCTCAGAGATGACGGTTTTACCGGTTTTGAGCACTTCTTGAAAATACTTGCGATCGAGGTGATTGCCTAATGCCTTGCCCTTACTTTGAGCGAGTGGATTACCTTTGAGGTCGAAAGTCGCGATACTGTCATACACCTGATAAATATCAACATATCGATCCAGCAGCTTGGCTTTGGCATCTACCGAGGTGATGGCAGATAGTTTGGGATCGGCAAAAATTGGTTGTGATGCTAATGCATCTGCGTCACCATTTCGCTCGAAAATAAAGCGATTTAGTTTATCGGCGATCGACTCTGCGCGAGCTTTCTGCGACTGGGTGGTTTGAGTTCTCAGCGCATTGTTAATTTGAGAATAGCTGAGTGTCCCAATGGCGGTGATCGGTGCTAGTCCCAATAGGGTAGCGAGCAGTGTCACTTTCGTTTTGAGGCTTAATTTGCCCCAGTTGTTGGTCGGAGCAGATTCGATCGCGAGTGCGGCTGGATCGACGGTGTTGAGTTGAGTTTGGGGGTTAGGCTGATTCATATTCTAGATGATGTGACTTAATATAATGGAGTGTCGGTAGTCAATTTGCGGTGGCAAATCCACTCTGAGCACGTGTTGCTAAGTGGAGCTAATTTAGTCATTAACGATCGCGGTGGTGCTAATTCTTTAAAACTTCTGCATTAATAATTGCTTCAGGCTCTAATACTAAAATCAATTCTTTCCCTTGTAGAATCCAACCGCGTAGATAGGGCGTAAAAGCTGGGTTGAAACTGCCGATCGGCGATTCAATCTCTTCATGGGCAAACCGGACTACCCCC
>NZ_JANNDR010000417.1:0-10269 GCF_031378165.1 Chamaesiphon sp. OTE_75_metabat_556 | reverse complement strand
CATGAGTACCGACTTCCTGCACCACTTCATGCAAATGCGCGTCAAACTTATGACCCTTACTTTCCGTGACGCGGACGCCGATTTCTTTGATACTCGATAGCATTTTATTTTCTAACATCGAGTACCCCTTTTGGATCGCAGCTTCGCGATCGGTTTGGGGCTTAATCGAAGTCCGAGCGAGTTCGATCACATCAACCACCGATAATAATTGCAAGGCAATTTCTGCGCGGGTACCCTGCTCTACTTGCGATCGACTTTGTTTGATTCGCTGCTCGAATTCATCGGTTTCTTGTTGATAATGTTCGAGTTCGCCGATCAGTCGATCGTAGTCGGATTTGGCCTTGAGAGCTTGTTGTTTCCAGTACAAAGCTGCCTCTAAACTTTCGGCATTGTCAACGTCAATCGCCTCGGCATCTGGATCAGTTTGGGCGTTCGCTAGTTGATTCTGTAATAGGATTTTGGGTGGCGCGCACCGTTGGACTTCACTAAATGTCGTCTTGCCGTGGCGAAATAGTTTGATGCCCAGATCTAGAAAAGATCGCATCCCCATTTCCTGGGCAGCTAAATCGATCGCTTCGGCATCCCCATGTAAAATTGTCGATTTGAGTCGATCGACGATCGTCAATACTTCATAGATACCGATCTCGCCGCGATAGCCTGCACCCCGACATTGGGCGCACAAGTTACCCACTTGTTTGGCTCGATCGATCGCGCTAGGGCTGAGACTATGGGCACGATAGTAGGGACTATGCTCCTTCAGGCTGAGAATCGTACTACCTAGTTGCGCTAATTGTCGGCTATTTGGCTCTTCAGGCAGCCGACAATCGCTACACACTTGTTTGAGCGATCTATGAGTGATGATGCCAATCGTGGCGGTGTAGAGCTGGGCTGCGGGGATGCCGAGAGCGATGAGTTGGGCGATCGCTTCACCAGCGGTGGGGGCAGAGATGGTGGCGAAGACTAGGCAACCGCTAGTGACGGCGCGGATGGCGGCTTGGGCGATCGCGAGGCTGTCGATCGAGCCGATGGCTAAAATATCGGGCTGTTGATGCCCGCAGGTATCGATAGTCCGCGCGATGGTGTCGGCATCGACAGTAGCGGGGAGAGTGAGGCGATCGATCCCGGGGATGGGATATTGCAAGTGGCGATCAATGGCGTAGATTTTGCGATCTGGGCGGTGGAGTTCGGCGAGGCTGGCATCGATGAGTGCTGATGTGCCGCTAGGTTGGGTGCCGACGATGAGGATTAAGCCGCGATGGCTATGAATGATGCGCTCGATCGGTTCTAGGCTGTCGCGATCGGGGATTAGTTGGGGGAGGGATCTAGGTGGGAGTTGGTTATAGGTGATTTGAGCGGTGATGGTGTCGCCAAATTGGCTGGGGAGGGTGGTGATGGCGATCTGGACGCGACCGATTTTGCTGGTGCAATCGAATGTGCCGGTTTGGGGGGCGGGGAGTTGGGGGGCGATTTTGGCGAGGGTTTTGAGGTGGTTGATCGTGGGTGCGATCGTGTGGTGGGGGATGTTGTGGAGGGCGGTTTGCAGGATGCCGTCTTGGCGAACTCTGATTTGGAGGGATTGGGGTTGGGGTTCAAAGTAGATGTGTGAGGCGCGATCTGCGATGGCTTTGGCGAGGATTCGATCGACGAGGTTGATGATGGGGTTGTCTGGTGTGGATGTCGATTGAATGTTTGTCATAAGTTCGGAGATCGGCGGTTGGGTGTGCGATCTCAATTATGTTTGGTGGTTTTATCGATCGACATCCGCCATTTTAGTGGAGTGGTTATGGTGTATTAGCGGTAACGGTAGATCTTTGGGGGTGTTGCTTCATGCCTGCTCTCTGGTGATTAGCGAATCGGCAAACTATAAATACTTGCTAGTTTCGATTTTCTCTAGTGTAGGCAGAACCCGGATCTGGGGGTTGTCTTGACGCGCTAAACCCTCGGCAAAGCCGAGGAGCGCGCGTCGCTCCGACCCCCAGTCCCCCCGTTGAGAGGCGGGACGCCGCCTCTCAAACTCTCCTGCGAAAGGTTCGATTTGTGGGTAGCGGGGTGGGGGGGATGATTGCGATCGCCCAAAACCTAGATCCGGGGGTTTCACCCCCAGACCCCCCATCGGAAGGTTGCGGGGATAATGTCGCTCGCACGATCGATCTTTGGAGGCTACCGGACTAGAAGTTAGCGAGGACTTTTCATCTCCCCGCTCCCCGCTCCCAACTCCCTAACCTCTAGATCCCAAAATCGCCTCAATCACCCGCTGTAACTCTTCATCAGTAAGATTAGAGCCGGAGGGTAGGCAGAGGCCGCGATCGAAGAGGTCTTCGGCGACTTGGCCGCCGTAGCGTTCGGAGTCTTGGAAGATCGGTTGCATGTGGAGGGGTTTCCAGACGGGACGGGCTTCGATTTGTTGTTCGGCGAGGGCGAGGCGGATCTGTTCGCGATCGGCTCCGAAGGCGGCAGGATCGATGGTGAGGCAGGTGAGCCAGCGGGTGGAGTTACCCCAGGGGGCTTCGGGCATGAATTCGATGCCGGGGATGTGGGCGAGGGCTTGTTGATAGATTTGGCAGTTGCGGCGACGGGCGGCGACGCGATCGTTCAGTACCATCAATTGGCCGCGTCCGATGCCGGCGAGGACGTTGCTCATCCGGTAGTTGTAGCCGATTTCGGAGTGTTGATAGTGGGGGGCGGGATCGCGGGCTTGGGTGGCGAGGAATTTGGCTTTGGAGGTGATGCTGGCATCTTCGGAAACCAACATGCCACCGCCGGAGGTGGTGATGATTTTGTTGCCGTTGAAGGAGTAGATGCCGACGGTGCCGAAGGTACCAGGAGATCGACCTTTGTAGGTTGCGCCGAGGGCTTCAGCCGCATCTTCGACGGTGGCGACGCCGTACTCTTGGCAAGTTTTGATGATCGGATCGAGATCGGCACTTTGGCCGTAGAGATGGACGATGATCACGGCTTTGGGGAGTTTGCCAATTTTAGCGCGCTGTTCTAGTGCGGCTTGGAGCAATAAGGGATCCATGTTCCAGGAGATCCGATCGCTATCGATGAAGACGGGTTTGGCACCGAGATAGGCGATTGGATTGGCACTAGCAGAAAAGGTCAGGCTCGAACAAAATACGTCATCGCCAGCACCGACACCGACTAGTTTTAAGGCTAGATGGAGAGCTGCCGTACCGGAACTAACGGCAGTGGCATGACTAGAACCTACTGCTTGGCAAAACTCGCGCTCGAAGGCGTCAACATGAGGACCAATGGGAGCAATCCAATTGGTTTCAAAGGCTTCGGTCACGAATTGGTGTTCGCGATCGCCCATGTGTGGAGTTGAAAGTAAAATAGGTTTTGTCATTACCAGAAATTATAAATAAATGAAAATTGAGCGCGGTGTGATGTTTGCCCGATCGCCAATAAGTAGATAGTAGACATCTAAACCAGTCTAATTTTTACGACTTACGTGCAGGTAAGATTTTTAGCTAGAGCTTAGCTGCTGGCTATTCACTCTATACTGAGAACCTGTTTCAATTATACCCAGATTAATTTCCAACCTATCCACTCAACTCGATCATATTGGGTTGACATCTAGCATCATCGCGATTGGCGATCGATTAGTACAGAAATATGATTAAAGTCAGGATGCTCGACTCCAGTGCTGGCATTTTGATCGGCTGGAGCAAGCATTAGTTGCTGACTAGGACGATCGATAAGCTGGGAAAAAAGCTGTCTGCTCGAATTCGGCCATCGTTCTATTTAAAGTCGTTGCGCGCCCATGGAGCAGCTCGGTATATAGCTCCTTGTTGATAATACTTTGCATAGTCATAAACGAGGCAAATTGATTGGAAAATCCCGATTTAAAGTGATACAGCGAGTCGCGATTACTCCCTAGCCCTCCACCAAGATTTAGATATTGATTATCTCTGTGTTTGCCCCAGCGCATCAGATAGTCAAACATCAGGGTGGTGGGGGATTGCGGTAAGAACTTGGTTTTGGTTCCCCCCAAATGATATTGCACGATCCCATTAACTTCTGTGATGAGACTGGCAGCGGCAGTTTCACCATCGATTTCGACGACACAGATCTGGAGCCTGTCGCCTAATGCTCGAAAGAGACTTTGAAAATATTCACGAGTGAAGAAATAAGTAGCATTGGCATTGACGCGCTGCATTGTTTCGATATAAATCTCGATGAATAGATCCAAACTATCGATCGAGACGATCTTGGCTCCAAATCCCGCCCGTTTTAACTTATTAATTTTAGTCCGATGACTCGATCGAATCTGCTTCCAGATTGCTTCAGGATCGTTTGTCAGGTCGCAAATTACGACATCGCCACGTTCGGTGATGGTAAAGCGATCGGGATTGGAGCGGGCGGGATCGATATAATGATTGAGAATCGGGTGCAGCCGCAAAAATGCCGAACAGATATTTTTGGCGTACCAACACTCATAAACAATATTCAGGCACTTTTCGACGAATTGCGGGTTTTGTCCGGCGAGATTTGTCACCATGCCGGGATAACCGTATGGGGAAATTACATCATAAATTGGGGTGCGACCAAGTGCGAGTAGATCTGTGCTCTGATGACACTCGCGAATGATATAAGGCAAGAAAAATAAGCGATTGCCATCTTCGATCGCGATCGCTTCTGGCTGACCCTGGTGCCGCTGTGCTTCTAATTCTAAATAACCAGGGAGATGATAAAAATCATGAGGGATGATGTCTAAATATCTTTGCCACTCAGAGTCTGCTGGTGAGACAACTTGAGATTTTATCGAGGTTGATAATAATGTCACCACAATCGTACTGTATGTCCCCTAAATTTCAGCGTTAAACACGGTCGATCGCTCCTGCCTGACGATTTGCGAGAGGGTGTTACTGCCGAGCGAGGAGGTTCGCTCTTGCCTGCAAGTCCCAGCCACTCTCATGCAATTCCTCTACTTAGATTGCCCCGATCTTGCCAAAAAGTATCAGTCGTGTTGCTGAATTAGGGGAATTAATTAGCCAGATCGGCAATCCTGGCTCGGTATCCGGCTGGCATAGTCGATGGGCATGGACACACAAAAATGACTTGCAGATATCTCAATCTACAAGTCATGTGAGTTGATATTAGCGATCGATCCCAATCGCTCTTTAATTTGACATGAGTTCGGTTTAAGAAGAGCCTAGAGACTGCAATCGTCGGCGGGACGGGAATGAAGCCAATATCCTTACCAATAACTCACGTTAATTTGATTTTCTAAAAACCAAAAAAGTTTTTGGCTTTCTTAGTAGTATCTTCTGCTGATTTTTCGACTTTTCCAGTCATATTTTCCATCGCGTCTTTGGCTTTGTCTAGACTCTTTTTCGCAGATTTGTTGCCATCTTTCATGGCTGTTTTGACACGTTTTTCTTCTAGTGCTTCTCGCTGTTCTAGTTCTTTAACCACGATTTCTTTTTTACTAACCATCGATTCTGGTACTTTGAGATCGATGCTTGGAGCGGCGATCGCAGTGTCGATCCCGATCGAGATCCCTTGCCAAATTGACAACATCACCACCAATCCGCAGAGTACGCGGCTGAGATAATTTTTAAGGCTAGATAGTAGTGTTGGCAACTGAGGTTTCATAAATGTATGTCATAAAGGTTCGCACACTTATTTTTACTGAAAAATTGCCAAAATAACATCCACCGATCGATAGATATTTAACGACTCGATCGCCTCACAGAGATGCTTCCAATGCCTGATAGACAAGCTTCGATCGTTCCAGCGAAGATTAGTGAGGGCAATACTATGCGTTGTCATGTTCATCACTGCTTTATTTAAAGAGAAAAATTATGTCTGAACCTAATGGTGTAATGATGCAATACTTTCACTGGTACAGTCCAGATGATGGTAGTTTATGGCAGCAGGTGGCAGACAAAGCAGCCGAATTAGCTGCCGCTGGGATCACCTCTCTCTGGTTGCCGCCAGCTTACAAAGGTACGGGTGGCGGCATGGATGTGGGCTACGGTGTCTATGACATGTTCGATCTGGGCGAATTCGACCAAAAAGGCTCGGTGCGGACGAAATATGGCACCAAAGCTGAATATATTAATGCCATCAAAGTTGCTAAAGCAGCAGGTATCAGGATCTACGCTGATGTAGTATTCAATCATAGGCTGGGTGCCGATGAAGCCGAAGATGTCGAAGCGACTCCGTTTAATATGGACGATCGCAATGCCCCAATCGGTGAATATCAAACGATTAAAGCCTGGACGCACTTTACTTTTCCTGGCCGCGCTGGCAAGTATTCGACGATGGAATGGCACTGGTGGCACTTTGATGCGATCGATTACAACGCCTATAACGAGGGCGAATCGGCAGTCTATTTGCTCAAGGGCAAGTCATTCGATCACAACGTAGACCAAGAAAAGGGGAATTTTGATTACCTGATGGGCTGCGATCTGGATATGGAGAATCCCGAAGTCGTCGGCGAACTCAAGTATTGGGGCGAATGGTGCTATGACACTACCGATATCGATGGCTTTAGATTTGATGCCGTCAAACACGTCTCAGCAGAATTTTTTCAACAATGGCTCGAACACGTCCGGCAATACGCTCAAAGGGATCTGTTTGCAGTCGGTGAATATTGGTCTTATGAAGTCGATGCGCTGCATCATTTCATCGAGACTACCAATGGTACGGTCAATCTGTTTGATGCGCCACTACATTACAATTTTCACGTTGCCAGCCAAGCTGGAGAAAATTACGATCTGACCAAAATCTTTGACAATACCTTGGTACAGCAACAGCCCTTACTCGCGGTTACCCTCGTCGAAAATCACGATTCCCAACCGCTCCAGTCCCTCGAATCGATCGTCGAGCCGTGGTTTAAACCGCTAGCTTATGCCTTGATTCTGCTGCGTGAAGCTGGCTATCCGTGCATCTTTTATGGCGACTACTATGGCGCACATTACCAAGATACGGGCAAAGATGGCAACGAATATGAAATCTGGATGGACGCTCATCAGTTCCTGATCGATAAATTCCTCCACGCCCGTCAAAACTATGCCTACGGCGAACAACGCGACTACTTCGACCATCCCAGCACGATCGGCTGGACGCGGCTGGGTGACGCGGAGCATCCCGGCGGGATGGCAGTAGTTCTCACCAATGGGGAAGGTGGCGGCAAATGGATGGAAATCGGCCATCCGAATGCTACTTACATCGACATTACCGAGCACGTCAAAGAACCGATCGTCACCAACGATGAGGGCAGTGCAGAATTCCGTTGCAATGGTGGCTCTGTTTCGGTTTGGGTCAAACAATAACAGATCGATCGCACATTAACAACTAATTGGTAGGCGCAATTCATCAATTGCGCCTACCAATTTCTATCCCCAACTTCCGCACATGAACACCAACACGAATATTGAAGTCGATCGCACTTTGCCCACTGGAGATCGATCGACTGTAAATATCTCCGTCCCCGATCACCGTGAGGTTCATATCGAAGTCGGTGAAGCTGTCCCAGAGCAAATCCTCCGCAATGTCGAAACGATCGTCAGCCACCAAGATCGGCACAAGCAAAATACTACAGCCGATCGCCGCGTACTCAATAAAATTGCGGCTTTTTTCGCGCGTCCGGGATTTTTGTATGCTCAGATTGGCTTTTTTGCAATTTGGATCGGCTGCACCCAATTAGCCGAGCGCAATATCATTGCCAAGAACTTCCCTTTGTTCGATCTTCATTTGCATGGCTTAGAGGTAGCATCTTTGCTCATTTCTACTGAGGTCTTAATCGCTCAAGCTCATCAAGAGAAAGTCGAACAAGAGCGATCGCATCTGACCATTCAACTCAATTTAGTCACCGAGCAAAAGATCGCTAAATTAATTGCTTTAGTTGAAGAACTGCGTACCGATCTACCTAATGTCAAAAATCGCCCTGATAATGAGGCCGAAGCAATGAAACAATCGATCAACCCACAAGCAATTTTGGAAGTCATCCAACACAATACTATCCATCCAAAGATTGATGATTTAGAAGCATCAAATTCCAGGAAATCCCCCTAGCCCCCCTTTGCAAGGCTACCGTGTCTACACAACTCTAATAGACTTCGTTTGAAGACCTGAATCCCCCTGATTGGTGTGCTTCCATCGTCGGGGAACAAAGACCGGAGCGCATCCGCTAAATCCCCCTCAAATCGATCGCAGCCATCACCCATTCGATGTCCCCGCTCCCCGTTCCCAACACAGATGACCAAAGCTTCTAAAAACATCATTATTGACACTCGATCGATCGGTGGTAGCTCCGTCTTTCGGGACGATCGCGAAATCGTGACGTCGATTACCCAAACCAGTGCGGACATCGATATTGATACGCTCATCCCAGAGCAAATAATTAAGAATATTGAGACAATTACCAACCATCAAGAGCGTTATCAGGCCAACGCAACTACTGCCCAACGGCTCTTAGCAAAAATCGTCAGTATTTTCGGTACACCCGAATTTTTATACTTTCAGATTATCTTTTTTATTGCTTGGGAAATCTGCGGACATTTAGTAGATCTCCAGATTTTGCCGACCACTTTTCCGCAATTAGATCTGCGCGAACAATGGCTCGATCTAGCATCACTATTTATCTCCACTGGCGTCTTGGTCTACGAAAATCGTCAGGAAAAGGTCAATGAAGAACGATCGCATTTGATGCTCCAACTCAATCTGATTACCGAGCAAAAAATTGCCAAACTCATCTCCTTAGTCGAAGAACTCCGCACCGATTTGCCCAATGTCAAAAATCGCAACGATGAGGAAGCCGACTTGATGAAACAAGCCACCGACCCCCAAGTAATTTTGGAAGTGATCCACCAAATTTCCGAACCAGCACCCACCGACACCAAAGTACAAACTAATGAAACCTCAAGCTAGTCTGATTTTCAACCCCATTGCTGGACAAGGCGATCCAGAACAAGATCTCGCCCTCATCAAATCCCTGCTCAGCGAGAGCCTCGATCTCGATATCATCGTTACCACTGCTGAATGCGAACCTGGAGAACTCGCCAAAGCCGCGATCGATCGCGGCGCAGGCTTGATTATTGCCTCCGGTGGTGATGGTACCCTCTCCGCCGTTGCCGCTGCGCTGATGGGCACGAGTATCCCCCTGGGGGTAATTTCGCGCGGCACCGCCAATGCTTTTGCCAATGCCCTCGATCTGCCCACTACGATCCCCGAAGCCTGTGCCGCCATCCTGACAGACCATACTAAAGTTGTCGATGTGGCACGGTGTAACGGCTTGCCAATGGTACTCCTCGCTGGTATCGGCTTTGAAGCCGAAACCGTGAATTTAGCCGATCGTGATGCCAAAAAACGGATGGGAGTCATGGCCTACGTCCTCGCCGGACTCAGCCAACTTCGCAACCTCGAACAATTTGAAGCCCACATCGAAACCGAAGATAAAATCATCACAGTTTCCGCCGCCGCCATCACGATCGCCAACGCCGCCCCAGCCACCTCAATTTTGGCTCAAGGAGCCGCCGAAGTCGTCTTCGATGACGGATTGCTCGATCTGACAATTATCGCCCCCAAAACCGCCCTCGGCGCGATCGCCACCTCCTACGACCACCTCAGCACTACCCTACGCGGCGAAGCCTCCCAACGCCAAGACGTCGGCTTCCTCCGCGCCAAACACTTCAAAGTCACCACCACCCCACCCCAAAAAGTCGTCCTCGACGGCGAAATCATCGGCACCACCCCCCTCGACATCGAATGCATCCCCAACGGCCTCACCATCTTCGCCCCCTCAACCGAAGAACCCCAACTTACCGAGAAATTGGAAGGGTTGCCGAATTTGACGATTGAGGTGAAGTAGGTTAGGGAGTTGGGAGTTGGGAGCGGGGAGTGGATAGTGGATAGTGGATAGTGGATAGTGGATAGTGGGAGAAAAATCAGTCTACGCTGATTTCTAGTCCGATAGCCCTCAACGATCGATTGTGCGATCGCCGTTATCCCCTCTGCTTTTTGACAGGTAGAGTGGTTTCATCAAAAAAAGGAAAATGCATAAACCTTGGTGCTTAGTCTTTAACCGCCCTGAAATGAATTGTTTCGTTCCGAAAGGCTTCGCCAACGGGCTAATAGCCAAAGTTCACTGAAGTGAACTGAAAGATTTTCCTGCCGATGTATGAAACCACCCTGCCTCCTGCGCTTTTAACCGGGGGGGTCTGGGGGTTGCAACCCCCAGATCTGGGTATCATGCGATCGCCATTATCCCCCCCACCCCGCCACCCACAAATCGAACCTTACGGAGGGGAGTTTGAGGGG
>NZ_JANNDR010000393.1:0-6882 GCF_031378165.1 Chamaesiphon sp. OTE_75_metabat_556 | reverse complement strand
TCGATTTTGAGGACTTCGCCGCAACTGCTACACTGGATTTCGCTACCATTAATGCCTTGAAGTGGATAACTGCACACCGGACATTGTGCCTGGACAATACTACGGCGTAACCACCAGAAGAAGCCCAAAAAGCCGACAATGGGAGTCAAAATCAGCAGTCCGATGACAATCAATGCTGATTTGACGATCCACCCTAATCCTAGACTACCCAACAACAGGCAAATAGCCACAATTGTCAGCCAGGATTGAAACTGAGGTAGATTAACTTGAAATACGTTAGTGCTGTTGTTGTTCACTCAAGGTAGCTCCATAGAATTTGAAGCCGCATCGTTATCGACCGTGCCACTTTCTATTTTATCAGGAATATCCGCAAGACTGGTTGCGGTTGTCCGCACCACAGACAAACCCATCCTATTCTAAACAGAATAGGATGAGAAAGACACACTAAAAATAGTAGATGCTCTTACCGATCTTTCAAGGTTCGAGATATCGCCGAATTAAACTCCATGTGAAGATGTCTCAATCTTGAGGTAGCTGCATTCCCTAATAAATCGGCAGCTCTTGATCGACCCGATCTGGAGATCGAGAGAGCGCGGGGTTTCACACTCATAGTAGCGATCGGCATAATTTATTGCAGATCGCTAGATCTTGGCCTAAGCACTTCTAGTCACCAAGCCCCAGAGGAAGATCGCGACCATCGATCCTAGCACTGCAAATACCAGTGAAGGAATTAAGGCTCCAGCAGCGACAGCTCCTGATGAAGCTAACGCAAACTTCCCGGTTGAAATCAAGGTGTACAAAGTCCCACCAATAAATGCACCAACGATGCCGAGAATCATCGTTGCAATCAAGCCACCGCCCTGAGATCCTGGATAAATCAGTTTAGCTAGTGCGCCAGCAACTAGACCGAGTACTGCCCAACCAATAATATTACTTAACATAGTCTTAATTTCTCCATGTCCAAGGTGTAGTTTGACGCTTTAATCTTACTTATTGGAAGTAAAAATTAGCGCGATCTTGACGGTCATTTTCTCCTATTTTAACCGATTGAATTAGTCGAACCAACCATGGTTAATAAATTCTTAACTTTTAGCTCCAAATCCAGTCTTTTTAGGTAGTGACTTCGGCTTGACCTTATCCTTACTCACGTCTCGGACTGCGGCTTGAAACAGCTCGTGCAAGTGAATTGGCACGCTGGCTAGGTCGGGGAGATCTGGTTCTAAATATTTATTAAATTTGCTTAAGATTGCATCGAGATCGGTTGACACATTAAAGTTAGGCAACTCAAAAATGAGCCAGATCGCTGTCTGTAATTGCTGGGGAAACTGCATCGCCAATCGTCGCCAGACAAAAGCATTCATCGCTGGATCGGCTAAACATTTGCGGATAAAGTTGAGATCCTCAGGGGGATATTCGGCAGCTACAGGTGTTAGCAGGGTTTGGAGTTGGGGATAATTGGCTAAAAACATCTGTCCCCAATAGGGATGACTGAGAGCGGTGACGGCGGTGGCCGATTTCAGGTGGGCGGGCAATTCAACTGGCGGTGCAATCATCTGCTCCATCTTCTGTGGTTGACCCTGGGGATTAGCCGCTGATAATCCCAGTGTTGAGGTCATTGCTTCGAGATCTTCAGCTTCTACTCCGGCATCAGCAGCCAAATCGGCGATCGATTTCGATCGATCGACGCCAGCACTGTCTAATTGTTTCGCCACTAACCAAGTCTGAAATTCACCAATCCGAGTTTGGAGTTGGCTACCAGAGAGGGTAATCTCATCACTGCCAAAAAATTCGACAAAGCGATCGTGATAAACTGCCACTGATTCCCAGGCAGCAGCTAAGGAATCGGGGGCATCACTGTAGAGATAGTGCGGGTAGTTTTGCCGAAACGTACCGACAGCGACGGCTAATTTGGGTCGTCCCAATCGGCCTAAAGCTACCCAAGGAGCTAAGATCGCCCAATCAATGTCTTGAATCGGACTGAGCTGGGCGATGATAATCTCGCCGACTTTGAGTCTACTCATGGCCATTTGGGAGGACTCATCGACAAACTGAATCCGGTAATGCTTGGCAGTCAGCCAATTCATCACTTCTAAACCATTAGGAAAGATTTGGACGATCTCCAGTAGTCCGACAAAGCTGCGCCGCCAACTGCTAATCAGTTGCCGATCGACTAAAGTCAGATCTGGCTGATTGGCTAAAAATAGTTCGAGGGGAGATTTGCCATCCACTTCTCCTTCGATCGCCAATCGGTGGGGGAAGAGTTTGCGCTGCCCCGCATCTAGTTGCGGACTGCGAATTAATTGTCTGGCACTAAAACTTTCTAGGCCAGCGGCCATGTTACCTTCAGATGATTGGATCGACTCAATAATGGCCGACCACAAGACACCAGCGCGAGCAAATAGAGGATCGAACATAATTTTAGCGATCGATTTTACGTCATGAGCAGCAATCTTACGGAGATCTCGATCGGCCTGTGCGGATGCAGCTAGATCCGAGCGATTTTACTTACATACATTCAAGGGGCACGCCTACAAATCAATATTGTAAGAATGCCCCTTGCGATTGTTTCCAGCCTTCGGTATGAAAGATGGCAAGTATTAGAGATCGATATATTGGTAACAAGCGATTACGAGTGCGCGATCGCTTGCTAGTCTGATGATTATTCTTCGGGGGTAGCCGGACGGATTTGTTCTAGTTCGTGGCAGTCATCCGAGACTAGTGGTTCGGCATTCCCACGATAGACAGAAGCTAGTTTCTGACTGATCGAAGCAATACTTTCGAGGCGAACCATTTCTTCCCAAGCTGAGACTTCATCTTCTTCATCCGTCTCATAACGAATTGTAACTAAATCGCCTTCAATGTCGGTAATGCGGGCACGTTCGATCCACCGTTGCTGATCCCGTAGGAAAATACACACTTCCCGACCATCTTCACACATTTGATAGATCTTGCGATGTAACATGTTAGAACTCTCCTAAACAAAAAAATCTGGCGGTGGAAGTGGAAATCTAGCAATCTTACTGGTGATGATGACTAGATTAGCTTTCCCAAAATCAACTACAAACGATCGGTTTAGTTGAGGAACTTAATGTAAGCATTCAAGCAAGAGAAACTGCGCCGATAAGGATAACCTTCGATAAGGCAGTAGGTATCCGATCCAAAAGTCGAATCTGTCATTGCTAGTGATGATAGGCCGCCTGACTACAGGGGCTGTGAATTACAAAGATCGATATTTTGGGAACAACGATCCTGTAGCCTATATAACTATAATACCCGTTTGCTCGTCTCTTTGCTAAAGAACTTGATGGGTGTAAACCCAGTTTTTGATGCCGGTTGGACGGCGAGATCGACCAGACAGAAGGATACTTCAGCTCTGAGCCTCCGTTCATTTCTAATTTCTGACCCTTTTATCAACTTAAATATATGTTTACGATCGTCAAACAACCTCAAATCGAGCCTGTATACGTTTTAACCGATACCGATAGCCAGAGCGCGCTGACGATTTATCCTGATCGCGGCGGGATTGCGACGAGCTGGAAGGTGAGCGATCGCGAGTTAATGTACTTAGATGCCGATCGGTTTAAAGATCCGACTCTGAGCGTGCGCGGCGGCTTCCCGATTCTGTTTCCCATCTGCGGTAACTTGCCAGATAATGCCTACAAAATTGATGGCAAAGATTACGCGCTCAAGCAGCATGGTTTTGCGCGGGACATGCCGTGGCAAGTCACCCACCAATCCACGACGACAGATGCCAGTCTGACGGTGACAATGGAGAGCAGTGACGCTACGCGTCAAGTCTATCCATTTGATTTTAGTGTCAGCTTTACCTATCGCCTGCGCGGCGGCGAATTGGTCATCGAGCAAACATATACCAATAAATCGGCGACCCCGATGCCCTTTAGTTCCGGCTTGCATCCTTACTTTCTAGCTTTAGATAAGCCACAACTGACATTTAAGATTGCCGCCGACAGCTATCAAGAAAAACAAACTGGCGAAATTCATCCCTTCGCTGGCAAATTTGATTTTAGTCAAGCAGAAATCGATGCCGCCTTTACCAATGTCAGTGGCAATGTTGCCACTGCCAATGATGCCCAGCAACAACTCACGCTGACAATGACAACTAGCCCCCAATATCGGACTGTGGTGTTCTGGACTGTCGAGGGCAAAGATTTTTACTGTCTCGAACCGTGGACAGCTCCTCGCAACAGCTTAAATACTGGGACAGATTTGCTGCATGTGGCTCCAGGCGGAACATTGAGCACCCAGATCGCCTTCGCTGCCAAGTTTTCCTAAAGTCATAGTTGCTTAAATCCTAGCCGCCATGCTATCCTGTTAAAGGTCTGAATCATTTCAGCCTAAACGGGACGCTAGCTCAGTGGTAGAGCATTCGGCTTTTAACCGATTGGCCCCGAGTTCGACCCTCGGGCGTCCCATCAGACTTCATTTAAGTAGTTACAACACGGAGGGAACGGTATCTAAACTGTTCCCTTTTTTGTGCCGATCTCCGCTAAAAAACTGAGATTGAATTTAATTTAGCGCGGGGAGTATCGGTACTAACAGATCTTTGGTAAAGTATCCTTAGTTAAGATCGTGATTTGAAGATCGATCGTCGATCGAAATATTAAAGATTTAAATTATAGGAGGAAGTTCTAATGGCACTCGTCCCAATGCGGCTGATGCTGGATCACGCGGCTGAAAACGGCTACGGTATCCCAGCATACAACGTCAATAACATGGAGCAGATCCAAGCAATCATGCAGGCTGCTAATGAAACTGACAGCCCAGTGATTTTACAAGCTTCTCGCGGAGCCAGAAGCTATGCTGGTGAAGCATTCCTGCGCCACCTCGTGCTAGCCGCAGTGGAAACTTATCCCAACATTCCGATCGCCATGCACCAAGATCATGGTAACAGTGCTGCGACTTGCTACTCAGCAATGAAACAGGGCTTTACCAGCGTCATGATGGATGGTTCATTGGAAGCTGATGCCAAAACTCCGGCCAGCTTTGAATATAACGTCGATATTACCCGTAAAGTCGTCGAAGTCGCTCACGCGATTGGCGTCAGTGTTGAAGGCGAACTCGGTTGCCTAGGTTCTCTCGAAACTGGGATGGGCGAAGCTGAAGACGGACACGGTTTTGAAGGTGCTCTATCTCACGACCAACTGCTCACCGATCCCGAAGAAGCAGTCCAATTTGTCGAAGCTACTGGTGTCGATGCCCTCGCTGTCGCGATCGGTACCAGCCATGGTGCTTACAAATTCACTCGCAAACCTACTGGTGAAATCCTGGCGATCAGCCGGATCGAAGAAATTCACAACCGCCTGCCCAACACTCACTTAGTCATGCACGGTTCTTCTTCCGTACCCGAAGATTTACTCGCACTGATTAACAAGTACGGTGGTAAGATTCCCGAAACTTATGGTGTACCTTTAGAAGAAATTCAAAAAGGGATCAAATGTGGCGTGCGGAAAGTCAACATCGACACCGACAACCGTCTGGCAATTACCGCCGCAGTGCGCGAAGCTCTTTTCAGCAAGCCTGAAGAATTCGATCCCCGCCACTTCCTGAAGCCCTCGATTAAGTACATGCAAAAAGTCTGTGCCGAACGTTACACAGCTTTCTGGTGTGCGGGTCAAGGTAGCAAAATCAAAACTGCAACTCTCGAAGAGTTTGCGGCTAAGTATGCCAAAGGTGTTTATCCAGCACCTAAAGTAACCGTTAGCGTCTAAATCTAACAAAACTCGAATGTAACAGCCCGCTCTTCAATCATTGAAGAGCGGGCTATTTGGTGTTTACGATTCGATCGATTATCTAACGAACGTGTTTGGCAAGAGGAAGTAGCATTTTGCCTTAACGCGATTGCGGATAACTGCTATGATAGCTTTGACCTTATTCTTCACAATCAAAAGGCAAAGAATAATATGGCGCAAGCACCTGTAGCTCCAGTGGTGCTAGTAATTCTCGACGGTTGGGGATACCGTCCAGATATTCACGGCAATGCGATCGCGCAAGCTCAGACACCAAATATTAACAGTCTGTGGGCTGCTTATCCACACACCCTGATCGATACATCTGGACGAGCAGTCGGATTGCCAGACGGACAGATGGGCAATTCGGAGGTCGGACACCTCAACATTGGTGCGGGCAGAATCGTCCCCCAAGAATTAGTCAGGATTTCGGATGCTGTCAAAGACAAGAGCATTTTAAATAATCCCGCTCTGGTCAAAGTCTGTGCAGATGTCCAACAACGTCAGCGCAAACTCCACATTCTCGGACTCTGTTCCGATGGGGGCGTACATTCCCATCTCGATCATTTAATTGGCTTGCTCGAACTCGCTCGCGATCGAAACATTACCGAAGTTTGCCTCCATGTGATTACTGACGGACGTGATACCGATCCGCGCGATGGTTTGCAAGCTGTGGCCAAAATTGAAGAGGCGATTGCGACCATCGGCGTCGGCAAAATTGTCACAGTCAGCGGACGCTACTACGCACTCGATCGCGACAATCGTTGGGATCGAGTCAAATTGGCCTACGATGTGATGACTCAAACTGGCGATGGTAGCGGCGAAAGTGCAACAGCATTACTCACTAATAGCTATGCTGCTGACAAAACCGATGAGTTTATCGACCCGACGAGAATTGCCCCGGGAGCGATCGAACCAGGCGATGGGATAATTTTCTTTAACTTCCGTCCTGATCGTGCCAGACAGCTCACCAGTGCCCTAGTTAACTCCCATTTTACGGGGTTTATCCGATCGCAAATTACAGCAGCCACGGATCGTGCGCGGTGAAGAGCGAGTCTTCCGCGACCTTGCGCATCTGCGCCTGGATCGTCGGCACCGCGCCGAGGTAACTAATGCCGTAGCTCGCGGCGATGCG
>NZ_JANNDR010000358.1:0-6800 GCF_031378165.1 Chamaesiphon sp. OTE_75_metabat_556 | reverse complement strand
TCATCAGTGGCAATCCACCACTGCCGGTAATTTTGACTAATCCAACGATCGCTCATTTTTTCATGATACTGACTTTGCCCAATCCTGCGCCCAGGCAAGCGTTTCATGCACTTGTTCGATCGTTGCAGCTTCGCAATAAAGTCTTAGCACTGGTTCGGTACCGCTAAATCTAATCAATAGCCACCGATCGTCAGCTAAGTTAAATTTGTACCCGTCTGCTAAATTGCGGCCGCATACTTCTATATTAGCAATTTTATCGAATGATTTCTGCTCTAATTGCGCCATCAATCGCGATCGCACCTCCATGTTTGCGAGGTGTAAATCGACGCGATCGTATTTGAAATCGTAGTTAGTTTTGATTTCGAGTTGACGATACAAATCACCCAAATCTTGCTGAGATTTGGCAATTGTTTCGAGCAGATATAGTGCTGAGAGCAGGGCATCGCGTTCGGGGATATGATTGCCATAACCGATCCCGCCCGACTCTTCGCCACCGATCAGGACTGGCGTATCTAACATCCGATCGGCGATATACTTATAGCCGATCGGCGTTTCATAGATCGGCAGATCGTACAGCTTTGCCATGCGCGGCACGAGATTGGAAGTACTCACTGTCTTAATAATTTCGCCAGTAAAGCCCCGCTGCTCGACCAAATGCTGGATCAGAATCGGAATCAAAATCTGCGAACTCAGAAACTCACCAGAGCCATCGACCGCCGCTATTCGATCGCAGTCGCCATCAAATACTAAGCCAACCCTGACCCCAGGTTTGCTACGATGGCTGCGAATCGTCCGCATTAGTTGGGAGAGATATTTGGGCAAAGGTTCGGGTGCGCCGCCGCCAAATAGCGGATCGGTTTTGCTATTGAGTTCGGTAATCGGCAACCCTAATAATCGGCCTAAACCTGTACTCGCCGCACCATTCATCACATCGGCAAATACGGATAGCTTACCTGATGCGATCGCTTGTTGGATGCTGGCCAGATCGACTTTGCCCCGTAATTCCTGACAGTAGCTCGCCCACGGATCGAAAGTCGTCAGGGTGCCTGGTTGAGTTGGGGGCAAAGCTTGCCCCAATCTCGCTTCGATCTGTTGGGTCATTTCCGGCGGTACCGACCCACCAAAGTTACCCTTGACCTTCAAACCCAAATAGTCACCAGGATTGTGACTGGCGGTAATGACCAGGGCACCGAGGGCATTTTGACTGTGGGCAGCCCAACTAAATGCTGGCGTTGGTGCAAAGGTATCGCTGAGGATCACCTCGAACCCAGCTTGTTGCACCGCCTCGGCCATCTGTTTGGCAAAAGTTTCGGCCATAAACCGCCGATCGAATCCGACAATAATCTTGCGATTGCCAGTCTTGGCACTATAAGTATCCGCTAACACCGCCGCCGCTAACGGTGCCACCATCAATAGTCGATCGAATGTAAATTCTGCGCCAATGACGCCGCGCCAACCATCAGTCCCAAATTTAATTGCGTTCGCACTCATCAACTCACACCGCTAGCAACTTCATTATTTTACAGATGAGCACGATCGTTTCAACGTCTGAATACCGAATTAACCAGAACCGGCACCGATTGATCGATTAAAAAAATAACAGGGATCGATCGATCCCTGCTAAGAAGATTAAAACTGAACTAATTGACTAGATCTAGATCTAAGCCTCATCCGTTGTTGTCGCTTCAGCCGCAACATCTTCAGTTGCCGTCTCTTCACTGACTTCTGGCTCGGCTTCCTTAATTACGGGTGGTTTGGCCTTGCTGGGCTTAGGGCCTCTCATCAAGGCGAGATTTTCTGGTGCTCTCGGTTCGTCTCTTTTGTTTGAGTCTCTGCGGCCACCTTTGTCTGCACCGCGACTCTCACGATTCTCACTGCTCTTCTTCTTGGGGGATTCGGAAGATTTGGGGTTGCCGTCGCTCTCAACAGGAGGATTTTGACGATCGGCTTTTTTGATTGGACGGTCTACCATTGTTTGGTTTTGAATTACTATTTGTATTTTAGCTGGTGAGGGCGCGATCTCGCTGACTTTGTCCACACGAACCTAACTGCCATCTACTTTACAATACTTCTCACGCCCTCGCGCTCCGATCTCGGTCTTTTACATTACTTTGCAAAAAGTTGCTTTTTCGTCGTGCTGTTCTCTATACTAACCTTCCATGCAGGACACACTAGAACGCATCGAATCGATCAAGGCTGGCAGTCTCGGCGGGATTGCCGCAGGTACTGTGTATAGTGCCACGATCTTTATCGATCGATTCATGCTGCATGAATACTCGAAATCTTTGCTGAGTCTAGGTTTTGAGTTCACGATCGCGATCGTCTGTGGGTTTTTGTTCGGTGTCACCTATCGTTATATCATCCGTACCGATCTCAACGATCATCTCAATGATGGAGCGATGTTAGCTTTTGGTTTGGTGCGCGGTTTAGCCCAAGTAGATGTGAGTGACTTCGTGCTGTCACAAGTTTGGGTAGATGTCTTAATTATCGGCAAGAGTGTGGTGATGTTTGCGATCGCGCGGTATGCGATCGATTATGCTCTCAAAGCCAATTGGATTTTACCTTTTACACAAGCAAGTCAACAAGAAATAACTAATCACGATTCGATGCTACTCGATCGAGAACTTGCAACAACATTTCCACACGGATTAAATAAATAGATCGATTCTATGGTGATTTTTTTTGGTTGTTGGGTTGGGTGTCACCACTATCTATATTTAGAAAGATTTTGCTGTAGTAGCGCGACCGTCTGCAGCGAACGAAACCCAAAATTTTCGCTGCTATTTCAATCAATTGCTCAATCTTACATTCTGCACCATCATAGCCGCTTCTGTATGAATGTTTTTCGAGCTGGTCTTCAAGAAAATGTTCCTTAAAGAACATTTTGAAAAAGATTAGGATATGTCAATAGCAGCAAGATTGAGAGCTAATTTTTTAGATTGAATCGGCAATTTTTGCTCGATATGTTTGCGATCACATGACTTTTATTCCCACAATCGCCGCCCCTGACGAGTATGTAATTTCTCATGGGCATCAGTCAATAACTGCGGAATCTGCAATTCCTGCGGACAACGGGGTAAGCAATCTCCACACTCATTACAACGATTGGCTTTCATCCCTGGAAACCAATGTCCGGCATTTTCAAACATCTGATAGCGATATTGTCCGTAATCGGTCATTTCATAAGCTACGGCCAGATTTCGCAGCCGCAATACTTCGGGGATATTAATCTGGGCGGGACAGGGCAAGCATGCATAACATTGACTGCACAGATCGGTATTGAGGCTAGTTTGTAATTGCTGTTCTAATCGATCGATTATTTGGTTTTCTGCCGCTGTTAGCGGATAATTCGCATCGGCAACATCGAGTGAGGGATAGAGTTCGTCAGGATTGGCGGCACCGAGACTGAGGGTACTAATCCGATCGTCTGCTAATAGCCAGCGATAATTAAATGCTAACGGTGTTAATGGTGCGCACAATTTTTCTAAGTTCGGCGGTGGGGTGTAGAGTTTGCCGCCTTTGTCGGCAGGGGAGATGATAAATATGCCCATGTCATATTTGCTCGCCAACTCGATCGCGGGTGCCAATCGTTGGTAAAAGTAATAATAATGCAGGTTGATAAATTCAAATAAATTTGTCTTGATCGCGGCTAAAATCAGCTCTAAACTGCCGTGAGTAGAGAAACCGATATGTTTGACCTTGCCAGACTCGATCGCATCGGCAACAGCCACGTAGCAACCATTTTTGACCCAATCTAAATGTTCGGGCGTATTGATGCCGTGGATACCCACGCAGTCGATATAATCTACTTGCAACCGTGCTAGAGATTCATCGATCCACTGTGCCATCAACGCTCGATCGGGTGTCGGCGGCAACTTGGTTGTAATATATAGCTGCGATCGATCGACTGGTAATTCGCGCTGGAGTGCTAGCCCTAAATATGTCTCACTTTGGCCGTAGCCTCTAGCTGTCTCTAGATGGTTGATGCCCAGTTCGACGGCTGCACGCACGGTTTGATAAGCTATTTCGGGATTGCTCAAACAATGCATCGTCCCTAGGGAAAATGCAGAAATTAATAAATTAGTTCGACCAAAACGGCGGTAGTGCAATGGAAATACAGCGCAAAAAAATAGAGGAGCAACTCTTGAAGCGGCTCACGCAAGCCTTTGTTTCCCGACGGTTTGCGGATGCGCGCTCCGTCTGCGACACGCCTCTGCCGTTCGCGTAGCGTCTCGTTGGCGTAGCCTCTCGATAGAGAAGAGAGGGTTTAGCGCACCAAGCAGCGACCCAAATCACGCGGAGAGTGGAGGAGCATGTGTTTCAGTCAACACAGTGAGACAAGACATTGCTCCTCTATTTTACGCGATCGAAGATCGTCGATCCTCTAAATTTAATTGGTATTGCTGATTTGAGGTATGACTTGCTGTTTTTGGATCTCTTCTCTCCTCGCTCCCATATGGTGGTAGAGCAACTCCCAACTCCCAACTCAAATTAATCAATTCCCAAATAAGCCTCAATCACACGCGCATCATTTTGGACTTTAGTTGGTGTCCCATCGACGAGATTAGTGCCTTCAGCCAATACCCAGACTCGATCGCATAGTGTCATGATCACATCCATATTATGTTCGATAATCAAGAAAGTCAGACCATCTTTGCGCCAGTTGAGAATGTGACCGCAAATATCTTCAATCAAACGGGGATTAACACCCGCCGCCGGTTCGTCTAATAAAATCAACTGTGGATCTGCCATCAGTGCGCGACCGATTTCGAGGAGTTTGCGCTGTCCCCCGGATAGTCCGCCCGCATAGTCATTAGCTTTCTCGCTCAACCCTACAGAAGTCAAGATAGACATCGCTTTGTCTTTCAATTCCCGTTGCTGTGACTGGACGAGGCTTGGTTGCAAGAATACTTGCCAAATCTTCTCCCCCGCGCGATCTTTGGCTCCCAACAGCATATTTTCCAATACGGACATCCGCGATAATGCCTTAGCAACCTGAAATGTCCGCACCATCCCCAGTCTCGCAATCTGATGGGGTTGCATGGTATGAATTTCACGACCATTTAATTTAATTTGGCCGGAATCTGGCCGAATAAAATTGGACAAAAGATTGAAAAAAGTCGTCTTGCCAGCTCCATTGGGGCCGATTAAGCCAGTAATACTGCCAGTGGCAACTTCAATCCCAGCTTTTTGCACTGCCTTGACACCACCAAAGGTTTTGCACAATCCGGTGGCAGCCAGCAATGGTTGGGTTGACATCGGTACGTAATTGTTAGACATAGGGGTTAGGTTTTAGGTTTTAGGCTTATCTATTACAATCGCGGCAAAATTCATTAAACTATCAATTATTAATTATCAATTACATTACCTACCTAAAGTTAGTTCTTCTTTTTTACCCAAAATACCTTGAGGACGCAAGACCATAATTAACATCAAAACTAATCCGATAATCATCACGCGGAAGGCACCTTGTTGCGTTTCATCTAGATGCATCGCTCGAAAGATGGCCTTAAATGATTCATCGCGGGTAATTGAATTATAGCCCCAGAAAATAATCGCCCCGATGATAGTCCCGAGATTATTTCCCGAACCGCCAAGCATGACAATAATCCAGGCATTAAACGTAATTAATGGCTCGAAATTGTCAGGAAAAACTGTGCCATTCCAAGCATAAAAGGCTCCAGATACACCCGCGATCGCCCCACCGAGCATGAAGGCTTGAAGCTTGTACCAAAAGACGTTTTTACCTAGAGCTTTGGGGACTTCTTCATCTTCCCGAATCGCTTTTAAGATCCGTCCCCACGGCGAATTTACTAATTTTTCGAGGCCGATATATACGACTGTCAATGCTGTCAATGTCAGCAACATCAAGCCAGCACGCGGGTCGTAAGTATACAGTGATAACGCACCACAAATATATGCAGTCAGCACAAACGCGATCGCTACCGCACCACCGAGTAGCCGCGAAGTTTCCACCCGCATCCACAGCCATAATCGCCATAATGCTAACCCACAAATAGCTGTCAACCAAATAATTAAACCGATTCTCGCTGGATATTCCGGTTTAAAATTAAATGGCACTGGATAACCTTGCACCCCAAAGGTACCTTTCGTCAGCCAAGCTTCATTTTTGGCTACCAAGCGGACTAATTCCGATACGCCGATGGTGACAATCCCTAGATAATCTTCTCGCAGTCGCAATGTCGAAATCCCGATCAGCAGTCCCAGGAGTGCGGATAAACCAGCACCGATTAACACCGCGATCGGGATTGGTACGCCTTGCATGGACAGCAACACGGTAGAATAGGCACCGATCGCCATAAATGCGACATGCCCGAAGTTAATCAACCCTGTCACGCCCCACTGGAGATTTAATCCCAAACTAAACAGCGCATAGGTAGCAGCAGAAATCGTCAAGAAGACAAAATAAATGACCATCAGGCAGAATGTATGAATTATCGATCGGCGGTGAATATGCACAAAGGACGATCGTGGCGATCGTGTTAGCTGATGATACTTCTAACCGCGTCTCAATTGCCACTCTCTCTCAGATCCTTCCGCCTAAACATCCGATGCCATACGTGCTCATCATTCATGAAGTAGAAGACTACCCAGCCTGGAAGCAGATTTTTGATGCTGCTGCCGATCTCCGCCGCGACGCTGGCGAGCGCAACTATCAGAAATTCCTGGATGAAAGTGATCTACTGCTGTCCAGAGCCAGATTTTGTGTCTTGTGTGCGCCTTTCATTAGGAGGGAACCTCCCAATGACGCACCCGCTTTTTTTGACCAACAAATGTTT
>NZ_JANNDR010000320.1:0-1897 GCF_031378165.1 Chamaesiphon sp. OTE_75_metabat_556 | reverse complement strand
CTTGAAAAATTTACCACTAACACTAAATGGAAAAATCGATCGGCAGGCATTACCAGCGCCAAATTTCAAAGGTTACTCAACAGAAATTGAATTACCGATTACTGCGACAGAAAAAACATTGAGTCAAATATGGGCGAAATTGCTCAAGTATGGCGCGATCGCCAGGACAGACAATTTCTTTGATTTAGGAGGACATTCTTTGTTAGCAACCCAACTAATTGCCCGCATCCGCGATAACTTCAAAATAGAATTACCCCTGCGCCAAATATTTGAGTCGCCCACACTCGATCGATTGGCGACTTATCTAGATACCTGTATGTGGATTAACTCCGCTACCGCAGATCTCCAATCTTTAAACTCAGAGGAAGAAGAATTTGAACTATGAGGTAATTAGTAACAGCTCTTAATTGAGAGATTTCTAGACTTGTTAAATCTAAAATATGGAAATTGGAGCGCAAACAATGGAAACTTTGCCGATTAAAATTTACGATAATACCTTACGAGATGGAGAACAACAAGCAGGGCTATTTTTCCCTTATTCAACCAAACATCAACTTGCCCATTTAATCGCCAAAACCGGGATTGACGGATTAGACATCATGCCCTGCGTCTCCGAGCAAGAAATGGCTCTAACCAAAACATTAATCGCTGAAGGTTTCGACGAATGGCTCACTGCCGCTACATTGATGAATAAGCAGTTTATCGATCAGGCAAAGGACTGCGGCATCAAACGCATCGCGATGATCTTTGCTCTGTCTGATCGATTAATGTTCCTCCGCGATCCTCAGATCCGCAAAATGAGCGAGTTTACAGGCAAAACCATCGATGATGATATCCCTGCAACAGTAATTGATAAAATTCGCCAAAATGCGATCGAGACAGTTGTGGAAAATTTGCACTATGCCACACAGGTTGCTGGACTCAGAGTAGACTTAGCTGCCGAAGATTCTTCCAGAGCAGATTTTGACTTTTTAGTCCAATGTATCCGCTCCTTTAGCCCTTATATTGAAAACTTTATTCTCTGCGATACGGTGGGAGTGTTGACTCCCGAACAGAGCCATATTTGGGTTAAAGATCTGATCCAATCGACTACAAGCGTGACGTTCGGACTGCATTATCATAACGATCGGGGGATGGCTCTAGAAAATACGCTTCAGTCGATTATCGCTGGCGCAAGTTTAATCACAGGTACGTTTTGCGGGATTGGCGAACGCGCGGGAAATGTCGCCATGGAGCAAGTGTTAAACGGGTTGCGAGTCCGCTTTGGTATCGAACTGGCGGGGATTAACTATGATGCGATCGCGTCTGTAACTAACTACATTGAGCAACTGGGAGTTCGTCCCGCTCCCCCCTACTCACGAGCTGCTCAACGCCATGAAACGGGCGTTCATGTTAATTCTTTGTTGTCCGATCCTAAAAGCTATGATGCCTTTGCTCACAGCACGATCGATATTATCTTCGGCAAATGGAGTGGAGCCAGTAATTTTCAATATCTATTTGAAAAACAACTGCACAATCCCCAACCCAGAGCACAATACGAGCAAATGCGATCGACGATCAAATCTCTTGCTACCGAGCAAGAACGCTATTTTACCGCCACCGAAGTGTTGGAGTTATGGAAAAATGGGGCTTTTAAGTAAGCCAGCCGTTGAAAAAATTAGCTCTCCTCTTTTATCTTCCCAACTCCCAACTCCCAACTCCCAACTATTGAACTATGACACAACAAGAGCAGGTAGTTGCTTTAATGCTGCGGTTACAAAACATCGGCTGCCGAATTTGGGCTGAAGATGATAAATTACGAATTCGGACTAGCAAAAATGCCCTCACGGCTGAACTCAAGCAGGAAATTCAAACCAACAAAGCCGATATTATCGCCTTCTTAAATGCTGCCACAGCC
>NZ_JANNDR010000318.1:0-2775 GCF_031378165.1 Chamaesiphon sp. OTE_75_metabat_556 | reverse complement strand
GCAAGCGGGATATGAAGTTAAATGATGCGCTACCTCGGATCGAAGTAAATCCCGAAACTTATGAGGTGAGAGCAGATGGTGAATTACTTACCTGCGAACCTGCGATGGTGTTGCCGATGGCGCAGCGTTATTTCTTGTTTTAAAATAGGATATAGAAACCATTTGATATCTTTTCAGATGGTAGCTGGAATGCTCGATCGATTACCTCCGGTAAGCTACTTCAACGAATAGATATTGGCGAGGTGGGCGGGTTTGTTGACAGATATTGGTGTTAGACGTGAATTTCTAGCATAAACCCGCCCCTACGGTTGATGGATAAGATTATAAATATATGCGTGGGTGAATCTGTAGGGGCGGGTTTATGCTAGCTAATATCAATTTTACTGTTCGATATCGAACGAACCCGCCCTCCCCACTAGCAAAATTTCAAATGAGTTCTATAAAATACAATTAACCGAAACCACCAAGATCTACTTGATATACTTCGATCGAGATATGTTTGCGATCGCCTCCAGCCCATTTATCCTATCGAATCATGCGCGTCAAAGAATTAAAACTACATAATTTTCGAGGAATCAAAGATCTGCATCTAGTTTTCAATACAGAACACAATATTGTGGTCTTGGCAGGTGTTAATGGCGTCGGCAAATCTAGTATTCTTGACTGCACAAATCTCCTAATCAAACATTATGACAAGATTTGTTATTTAGATTTCGGAAATTTTGAAATATACAAACCACCCTTAGTACTTATACCATCTTCAAGTATTCGCGTTGGTAATCAACATACTGCAAATCAAATTCAAGTGAATTTTGGTATGCAAGATATAAAGTGGGAAATAGATGAATCTACAACTTACTCATTCCAGAGCAGTCGGCTAGCAAAATACCAAAGATTATCTGAAGAAATTAGAAAAGTTACAGCGTCAAGAGTAGGATATTCTTACTTTTATTTTCTTGCTGATAGAAGAGTGATTAATTCGAGGGAGATTTGGACAAATGAATTAGAATACATAATTAATTTTGAAATTTTTTCTAAATGGTTCAAAGAAACGGAGGATTTAGAAAATGAACGCAGGTTAACAGGTAATAATACTCAATATAGACATCCTATACTTGAGGTCATACGACGTTCAATATATTCACTATTAGGGGAAGGTTATGATAGCTTGAAATTTAAGCGAGATATTGACAAACTGACCATTAAAAAGTCAGATCGAGAGATAGCTGTAGATTTACTATCTGACGGTGAAAAAAGTCTGCTTGCAATGGTTGGGCACCTGTCAAGAAAACTAGCTGAGTATAATGAAGACTTGGAAAACCCTTTAGAAGCTTCTGCATTGATATTAATTGATGAGATAGAGTTACACTTACATCCAGCATGGCAAAGGATGATAATTCCACGATTGACTCAAACATTCCCCAACTGTCAATTTATCGTTACTACCCACTCACCCCAAGTTCTGAGTCATGTCGATCCTGAATGTATTCACATCCTCGACTATGATGGTGATAACGTTGTTGTCAAACGTCCAGACAGTTCCTATGGATTGGATAGTAACCGCATTTTAGAAGATATCTTGGGTGTCTCGAAACGTCCGCAAGAAATTCAAGATCGAATGTCAGAACTATTTAGAACGATTAATAATAACGATCTAGAAGGTGCCAAAGAAATCGTTCGGGAATTGGGCGATAAAATTGGCATATCCGAACCAGAACTTGTTAAAGCAGAAGCAACAATTAAACGGCGGGAGATTATCGGTCGGTGAAGTATATTAGTAAAACTAATGAGCCAGAAGTTTTGGCGAATTTTAAAGCACAGGCTAATGATGATTGGCAACCCAGCTACGAGCTATTGCGTGGTAAAGATAAACAACAGTTTCATCATCACCTAATTGCTGAGCAAGGACATATTTGCTGTTATTGTGGCGAAAGGATTGTGACATCTGACAGTCATATCGAGCATTTTCAGCCGCAGACAGAGTATCCGCATTTAGAATTAGATTATTTTAATCTGATCTCTTCCTGCCAGCAAAAAATTCAGCCAAAGGAACCCAGACATTGCGGAATGGGTAAAGGTGATTGGTTCGATGCCGAATTATTAGTCTCGCCACTGATAGCAGATTGCGAAGAATTCTTTGAATATACAGCTATTGGTGAAATTTTACCCAGTCGAGTACCGGAAAAAGCTGAACGAGCGGAGAAAACGATCGAGAAACTGCGACTGAATATTCCTAAACTGCAAGCTGTGAGAGCAGGTGCGATCGATAGTATTTACGGCGATCCAGATTTACAGCTACCACTTGCTGATGATGAGATTGACAAGTTAATTCATTATTACAGTCACATCGATAACGATGGGAAGTATCAGCCTTATTGTCAATCGATCGTGTATCTATTAAAACAGGAAAAAATCGATCGATCTAAATAACCTCGCTCATTGATTTACCCACAGCAACACCCCAGAAAAAATCTTTAATCATTGCGGTGTCGGTATTAACGTGGATTTTCCGACCCCAGGAATAGATATCAAACTGGACGCGACTTTGCTTGTTTTTAGTTATCTTCGTCGGTGGTTCGATCGAGATATTGCCCAAGATCGTCACCCAATGATTGGGGAAAACACGATGAAATCGGGACATTAGAAAAGAATTATTACCCAGCAAACCTTGAGAATTGATCAATCCAAATGCAACACCGCCTGCCTGAATCGTATTATCGGCTTCCTGAAGTGCGCGAAACTCGCCAGCTAAAGGCGTAGGATGAGATTTGGTTT
>NZ_JANNDR010000316.1:0-2030 GCF_031378165.1 Chamaesiphon sp. OTE_75_metabat_556 | reverse complement strand
CCGCTTAAAGTCGTGAGTAATTCACCAGTTGTCAGCCAGATACAAACGCCAATATTGTCCATGCCTATGCCGGCAATCAGCCGCCCATCGGGACTAAATTTGACTCGCCAGACATCTCCTTGCTGGGCGGAAAATGTCTCTGTCAATTTGCCAGTTTCCGCATTCCACAATCTCACGATACTATCGGCATCACCACTGACGATCGACTTGCCATCGGGACTATAATCTACCGACCACAAACACATGTGCTGTCCGGGGAAAGTTTGGAGAATTTCTTTGGTTTGAAGATCCCACTCGCTGATGATGCCATCTTGACCGCCAGTTATCAGCTTTGTCCCCGTCGGATCGAAAGCGACTGACTCAATCCAGTTAGAATAACCCTGCCAGCGATATAACTCTTGCCAGGTGCCTGTATCCCACAAGAACGCATAGCGATCGCCACTGGCAGTAATTAATATTTTGCCATCGGGACTAAAGTTGAGGGTGGAGATCCAGGTAGTATGTCCGCGCAGGGTACATATCTGTTGGTTGGTGCTAACATTCCAAATTTTGACGAGATAACCGTCATTCCCGATCGCAAGCTGTTGACTATCGGGACTGAATTCAATCGCAAAAAACCAATCGCGATAGCCCGTCATTATCTGCAACACACTCCAGGTCGCGACATCCCAAATTCTAATCGTGCCATCGCCACCACTTGTTGCTAGTAATTTGCCATCGGGGCTAAATCTGATTGCCCAGACGCGCTTAGGATGCTCGGTTAAGGTGTGTAGACACTCGCCAGTCGTCGCATCCCAGATTTTGACAGTGCAATCGTCACTACCCGTCGCCAGTAATTTACCGTCGGGACTAAATCTAATTGAAAATACTTGTTTGGGATGTCTTGATCGAGTGGCGATCTGTTGTCCGGTGGCGACACTCCAGTATCTAATCGCCCCATCGCCATGTGCTGTCGCTAGGACGTAAACTTTGCCAGATGGGAGATCTAACTCGATCGGACTAAAAGATAACGACAAAACATGGTAGCTATCTGCTTGTAAAACGTAAATAATTTGTCCCGTATTGACATCCCACAGGCGAATCGTGGCATCTTGACTGGCACTGGCCAGGATCTGACCGTCGGGGCTAAAGGCGATCGACCAAATCCAATTCGCATGCCCCTGGAGCTTGAAGATCAGCCTTTTGGTGGCAACTTTGCAGATATATAGATTACCGTTATATTCTCCCGATGCGACTAGTTGCGAGTCGGGACTAAAGGCGGTGGCATATACCCCGCCAAAGTTATGGGTAAAGATCGATCTAGATAAGTTGGCACCGCTAAAATTGACATTATGGAGGATCGCCCCTTGAAAACTAACTTGCAAGATCGGTAAATTGGCAAAGTTGTAGCCAGTCAGATCGATATCTAGATGGCGCAATAGATCGATCGAATTCCCGCCGCCATAATGGAGCACGCCGCGATAGTCGGTTTGCAAGCTGGCGATAATTGATTTGAGGTGTGCGGCTAATCCTAATTTAGAACCGAAGTGCGATTGCAATTGACTAACGATCGGTTCTAAGATCGTGCGAGTTTGGATCGCGTGGATATACTTGGGCGAATCGGCTGCTAGCAGGGGATAACTCAGCCACAGTGGTAACTCAGATCGGCTGTCTGTTGGCATCCAGTGAGTTAATTCCGCAACCATCCGATCGATCGTGCGGGCGGTCATGTACTCCATCACCATCGCCTGCTGGGTAAATTTGCCCCGATTGTGCTCGATTAGCGATCTACGTCCCAGGGATTCCAAGGTCGAGAGGATGCGGAAGTGGGCCAAGCGAAACCGACTGATGACCGAGTTGTCGATTCTGCTCGTGATCGCGTTGATCGTCGGGACGGCGATTTCGATTGGGTATGCGATTCAGGCGCAGGAAAATATGGAAGCGGCGAGGAGGAACGAGCAACGTGCCGATAAAGAATTCGCCGCGGCGAAGCGGAGTCAGGAAGAAACACTCGCCGCACTCAGGCGGGTCGAAGAGGAACAGGGGAAGAC
>NZ_JANNDR010000257.1:0-1636 GCF_031378165.1 Chamaesiphon sp. OTE_75_metabat_556 | reverse complement strand
GTCAGTTTCATGTCGATCGATCGAAATCGCTCAATTTAACGAGCTAAATATCGCTCCTAACCGCCACCGACGATCGTCACAATTTCCAATCGATCGTGGGGTTTAATCTCGGTTTCATTCCAAAATTGCCGATGCAAGATTTCGCCATTATATTCTACCGCCAATAGTCGGGGATTCAAGCCCATCTGTACTAATAACTGAGGTAAAGTCGTCTGGGGCAAGCAGGTATGAACTTCGCCATTGACTTGTAATTCGATCGCCTGAATCATTGCAATATCCTCAAACCTAATTCCTAAAGCCTAACCCCTGCCTGTGAGACTCGATTTAACATCGCCAGACAAAACTGCACCGCATGAGTGGGATTATCAGCATTCATAATCGCCCGCACCATTGCCAATCCTGGCGCACCAGCTTGGAGGACATCATCCATATTTGTATTGTCGATCCCACCGATCGCAAACCAAGGCACAGTGGCATGTTTGGCGGCATGTTGAACGTATTCTAGTCCCGCCGCCGCCTTACCTGCTTTCGTGGGAGTCTCATAGACAGGCCCGACACCGATATAGTCGGCACCTTCTTTAATTGCTTGCTCCATTTCCAGGGGGTTCGTGGTCGATTTACCGACGATCTTTTGCGAACCGAGGATTTGTCTGGCGATCGAGATCGACACGTCTTGCTGACCCAAATGTACCCCATCGGCATCCACTGCTAGAGCGAGATCCACTCGATCGTTAACGATAAACAACGCACCATAATTATGACAGAGTTGACACATTGCTTGAGCGATCGCCAATCGATCGACATCGTTGCTTTGTTTATCGCGATACTGCACCAAGGTCAAACCTCCCTGCAAAGCGGCCTCGACACGAGGCAGCAAATCTGGCATGGGAGTAGTGACTAAATATAAGCGACTGCTAGTAAGCTGTTGACGGCGACGGTAGGTCAGTAAATTGCTTTCGAGGGCGTAGACGCGATAGCGCATTTGCTTGCAGCCGCTGCTCATCGCAGGCGAAGACAGTTTGCCATATTCTTCGAGGACGCGTAGAGCTTCTTGCACCCGACAGAGATTGGCTTGGAGGAGTTGTTCGATCCCCGTCCGTTGTTCCTCACGGGGATGACTCAGTGTTGTCCCGACATCCCTAATTGTATCCCGCGCCGAGCGGATTTCGGGCGTATGCCACATCCCCAATTCTTGGCGCATCTGCTTGCACTCATTGGCCATAGCCTGATGATTGAGGGCAAATCGACACCATTCTTCAATGATGCGCAATCCTTCCCGCGCTCGATCGAAATTTGCATCCAAAATCCGCCAGACGGCAGGTTGGATCGAAGCGGAATGAAGATTGCTCATAAGTGTGGGAGGGAAAAGTTGAAAGTTGGGAGTAGGCGGTAATCGACCGCACCACAGCATCGAGAATCGATCGCCATTCTATTCTATTCGAGTTGCGCCGCAATAGATGAATAAGTAGGGGCTGTGTATCCATCACAGCCCCTACTTATTCATCTAGATCGAACTGCTAACAGATATTATTTTTTACTCACTTGTGCGAATGCTTTCTCCAAATCGGCGATCGAAGCAGCGCCAGTGACCACTTCTCCATTCATGATAAATGTTGGCGTCCCATCGACACCCAGT